>CAZEGO010000083.1:0-6826 GCA_964511955.1 uncultured Planctomycetia bacterium
ATACACAAAATAAAGGATTTCGACCTCATTATATGCGGAAAGCAGGCCATAGACGGAGATACCGCTCAGGTAGGGCCCGGTATATCGGCTCATATGGAAATACCGCAGATAACCTATGTAAAAAAAATAGAAGAAATTAATTTAACGGCAAGCGATCAGGGGCAGGGGGCAGGAAAGAGTATCAAAGCCGAAAGGATGACCGAGGAGGGTTTTGAGATAATAGAGTCGCCCTTACCCTGCCTTATTACCGTTGTGAAGGAAATCAACGAGCCTCGCTTGCCTTCTCTGAAAGGCAAGATGAAAGCCAAAAAAACTGAGATAAAGAAATGGGGAGCGTCTGATCTCGAGGCTGACCCGTCGCAAATAGGATTGAACGGTTCTCCGACGAAAGTCGTTAAGATATTTACTCCTCCCCCCAGAAAAGGCGGACAGATGCTGGAGGGTGAACCGGCCGAAGTGGCCGATAAATTGGTAAAAGCGATTAAAGACGAAATATTATAACTGTGAAAAGTGTAAGGTGTTAGGTGTAAGGTAAAAGACTTTACACGTTTAACCTTTCGCTTTACACCGGATAAAATTCGGAGATAAAGATGTCGATTAGAGTTTTAAACGAGAAGTGCACGGGATGTAAGCTTTGTGTTAAAAGCTGTCCGTTCGGCGCCATAGAGATAGCGGATAAAAAAGCCGGGATAGACCTGGATAAATGTACCCTTTGCGGGGCCTGTTTAGAATCGTGTAAATTCGACGCGATCGTACTCACTAAGATAAGCCCCTCCGAAATAGATTTCCCCAAAAAAATAGAAGATTATAAAGGCGTGTGGATTTTTTGCGAACAAAAAAACGGAACTGTCCAAAGCGTTTCTTATGAATTGCTGGGAAAGGGCCGTGAACTTGCCGACAGTCTGGGCGTGGAGCTCTGCGGTGTAATCATGGGCGAAAACATGAAAGAAGAGGCCCGGAAAGTCATCCATCGGGGAGCGGATAAAGTCTATCTGGTGGATTCCCCGAAGTTAAAGCATTATCAGGCCGAACCGTATTCAAAGACTTTAATAAAATTGATAATGGAATATAAACCCGAGATCGTCCTCTGCGGAGCCACTTCGATGGGCAGGTCTCTTATATCCAGGGTAGCCATAGCTATACATGCCGGACTGACGGCCGATTGCACAGGATTGGATATAGATAAGGAAAACAAGCTGCTTCTGCAGACCCGTCCTGCTTTCGGAGGGAATATAATGGCGACTATCATATGCCCTGATCACAGGCCCCAGATGGCTACGGTCAGGCATAAGGTGATGAAGGAAGCGGATATAGATAACAGCCGCAAAGGTAAAATAATAGAATGCTCTTATGGCGAGGATACCTATTCCTCCAGAACCAGATTACTCGACATAGTGGAGGAGATAGAAGAGACCGTAAACCTTACGGAAGCCGACATAATAGTCTCGGGTGGCAGGGGCTTAAAGAGCTCGGAAAACTTTAAGATTGTGGAAGACCTTGCCAAAGTGCTCGGAGGGGCAGTTGGGGCATCGCGTGCTTCGGTGGATTCGGGTTGGATGGGTTACTCGCATCAGGTAGGGCAGACAGGCAAGACGGTATGCCCTAAGATATACATAGCGTGCGGGATATCGGGGCAGATACAGCATCTGGTGGGCATGCAGTCCTCGGAGATTATAGTCGCCATAAACAAAGATCCCAGCGCTCCGATTTTCGACATAGCGACCTATGGAATAGTAGGCGACCTGTTCCAGATAGTACCGGAACTGACAAAAAAATTCAGAGAAGTACTCAAAAAATAACCTTCAGTCATCAGCCTTCAGCCTTGCGCTGAAAGCTGGCAGCTGAAAGCTGACAGCTTTCTATGTATTTTAAACGTTTAGAACTTTTCGGATTCAAATCTTTCGCTGACAGGACACGTCTGGATTTTGAGCCCGGTATAACCGCAGTAGTGGGGCCCAACGGTTGCGGCAAAAGTAATATAGCCGACGCCATTAAATGGGTGCTCGGCGAGCAATCCGCCAAAATGCTCAGAGGCGGCAAAATGGAAGACATTATCTTTAACGGAACCGATGGTAAGGAACCGGTCAATTACGCCGAGGTATCTCTCACACTGGCCAATCACGACAGGACCCTTCCCATAGAATACGACGAAGTCACCGTGACGCGCAGGCTTTACCGTTCCGGTGAAAGCGAATACCTGCTGAATAAGACTCAGGTCCGTTTAAAAGACATAAACGAGATGTTTATGGGTACCGGTATAGGTACGAGTGCCTATTCGCTTATAGAGCAGGGAAGAATAGGCCAGATTTTAAGCTCGAGGCCGGAGGACAGGCGCGAGGTATTCGAAGAGGCCAGCGGCATAACCAGGTATAAATCCAAAAAAAGGGAAGCGCTCAGGAGGCTGGACGATACCGAGCAGAACCTCCTGAGGTTAAACGATATTATCTCTGAGGTCAAACGACAGATAAATTCCATAGAAAGACAGGCCAGAAAAGCCGAGCGGTATAAAGAGAAATACGAAGAACTTAAAGAACTGGAATTAAAGCTCAGCAGGATCGATCTCGAAGCGTTAAAAGAAAAGCTTTCCGGGTCCGTTACCAATATAGAAGAATATAAAACAAAAGAAGGCCGCTTGAGTAACGAGATACAAAAGCTTACGGCCGAACTCTCCGAACTGAATAGCTCGAGGTCCGAAGTCGAAAATAACAGAATGGATTTTAAATCCGGACTCGTGGAGATAGATTCGGACATATCCAACTCCACCCATAAGATATCCCTGGATAGAGAAAGGATAGAGGAATTAAAAGGCAGAAGAGCGGAGCTTGAGGAAGAAATAAGAAAAGGAGAAGAAAATGTTTCTTCTCAACGCAACGAAGTGGAAAGCCTCAGAAGTCAGGTAAACGTGCTTCAGACCGAAGATACGCACAGAGTAAATCTCCTTAAGGAAAAAGAGACCAGGCTTGAAGAACTTTTAAAATTGATAGAGGAAAACGAGACGTTGCTTTCCACCTCCAAGGCTAACCTGATAGACATAGCTTCCAGGGAGGCCAAACTCAGGAATCAATCCGCCAAAGTTTCGGCGAACATAAGCAGTGACGGCGCACGGCTCGAAAGGCTGGAAACCGAGAAAGGCACTATAGAGGAAGAAAAAAAAGAGCTGGACTTAAAGCTCCTTGAGATCGAGAATCAGATAGGAACCGTGGGCCATGAACTCGACGGTTTAAAAAGCGAGAAAAACAATGTTTCCGCGAAGATTTCCGCGCTGAATGTCAGGATAGAGGAGCTTAACGGGAAGACTAAAATACTTCACAAAGACATGTCGGTTTATAAGTCAAAACTCGAAGTGCTTGAAGAGGCTCGGGCCAAATACGAGGGGTATTCCTCCGGAGTGAAGTCTCTTCTCGGCAGGCCGGAGGGTACGTGGAACCCTATGGTGGGCATACGCGATGTCCTGGCCAATCTTTTAAGTGTCAAAGAAGGTTACGAGCTTGCCGTCGAGTCAGCTCTGGGCGACAATCTGCAGTCTATAATCGTGGACGATATTACAGCCGCCGAAAGGGCCATATCGTTTCTTAGGGAAAACTCCTGCGGAAAGGCGACTTTTCTGTGCCCTGATAGGTTCGCCGATACCCCTCGGAGAGGAGACACAGCGCAAGACCACAGGATATTGGGCCGTGCTCTTGATTTTATATCGGCCGATGAAAAGTACGCGGGGATTTTGCGTTATTTATTGGGAAAAACTCTGGTTGTGAAGGATTTAAACGACGCTCTTGCGCTTTCGTCGGAAGGCGCCTTTTCTGACGCAGTTTTTGTTACCCTGGCCGGTGAACTCGCCGGCAAAGGTTTTGCCTCCGGCGGAGACAATACCAAAGAAGGCACCACATTGATAAACAGGGAGGCTAAGATTAAGGAGCTTTCAGAAAAAGTTTCGGTGCTGGAGAAAGATTTTCAGTCCATGGAGGAGGAGAGGCTTAAAGACGAGGAAGAGCGCGGCGAGACGGAGAAGAAACTTGAGGATATCTCCTTAAGGCTCAATGAGCAGGAAATTCTTTTATCCAATTCCAAGACGAGAAAAACCAATATGGAAGAAAACATAAAGGGAGTATCTGACGAGCTATCTCTGCTGCATCTTGAATTGGACGAGGTGAACGCCGAGCTGGAAAGGCTCAGGAACGAGGATGTATCGATAAAGTCCGAGTTGTCGCGTACCGAGGAGGACATGCGGCTGAATGAAACAAGGATAAGGGACAGCGAAAAACTCGTGGCCGAACACTCCAGGGAGAGAGAAGGACTTCTCGTGAATATTACGCAGGAGAAGACGGAAATAGCCTCTCTTGAAAGCAAAAAGGACGGACTTTCCAATACGCTCAATATATTGGAGGGGTCTCTCGGGGACGCTGAACTTGGCGTGTCGTCCAGGAAGCGTGAGCTTGAAAATTCCATAAAGAAAGTGGACGAACTGAGCGCGGAAATAGTGGAGCTGGAAAATAAAATAAACGCGCTGACAGGCGAGAAAAACATCAAGGGTACGGAACTGCAAAGCGTTGAGAAAGAGTATTCGTCTTTGATGGAAAAGATAAAACACAACGAGGGTATTTTCAGGCAGTTCGAGAAAGAGTTAAGCGCTCTCAGGTCCGAGCTCCACGAAGTGGACTTAAAAAAGGCCGAGACGAATTACAGCGTAAATAATCTAAAGCAGAGAATAAGAGACGTGTATAAAATTGACCTGGATGAGATTTCCATAGAGGATAACTGGAAAGACACGGAAAAAGAATTTCTGGAGAAAGAGGTAGATGAGAAGCGCGCCAAGCTGGACTCGATGGGTCCGGTTAATCTGGTAGCCATAGAGGAGCATACGGAGCTTCAGGATAGGTTCGCTTTTCTAACCCATCAAAGGGACGATTTGTTGAAGGCCAAGGACTCCCTTCTTAAGGCCATAGCCAAGATAAACAAGACGACGAGAGACCTTTTTATAGAGACTTTCAATAATATACACGCCGAATTTCAGAATTTCTTCAAGATGCTTTTCGGAGGAGGGCACGGCGAGCTTATACTTCTTGACGAACAGAACGTGCTCGAGTCGGGTATAGAGATAGTAGCGAGACCTCCGGGTAAAAAACTACAGAATGTCTCTCTTCTTTCGGGGGGAGAGAAAGCTCTTACCGCCATATCTCTTATTTTTGCTATATTTAAGGTAAAACCCAGCCCTTTCTGCGTGTTGGACGAGATAGACGCCCCTTTAGACGAATCGAATGTTGACAGATTCTCCAGGAGTCTTAGTTTGTTTACCGACACATCACAGTTTATAGTGATTACTCACAACAAAAAGACCATAGACATGTCCGATGTCATGTATGGCATAACCATGCAGCAGTCAGGCGTGTCCAAAGTAGTATCGGTGAAATTTTCGGATACCAAAAAAGAAGAACCCGCCAGAAACTAAGTACAACAGACCTTATTCTTTCCGCTTTTTTTGGCTTCGTATAAGGCCTTATCGGCTTTTGATATGAGATTGTCCTTGCTTTCCGCGTCCTCGGGGTAGGTGGATAGTCCGACGCTGACTGTCATATTTTTCAGCTCGGTGTTTTCCTCTATGGATTTCCTCAGGCGTTCGGCCAGGATGAGCGCGTCTTTTTTGCCGGTACTCGGCAGTATTACGGCGAATTCCTCGCCGCCGTAACGTGCCACTATATCTATCTTCCTTAAGACCTGTTTCATTACATACGAGACGGTCCGGAGTATCGAGTCTCCGGCCTGATGGCCGTGAGTATCGTTAAAGTCCTTAAAATTATCTATATCCGCTATCAGGAGAGAAAAGGGGTGCTTCAGGGAAGAGGCCCTTTTAATTTCCTGGCTTAGGAGGTATTGGAAATACCCGTGGTGCCACAGGCCGGTAAGCGAATCAGAGTTCGACAATACCACTGTCCTCTCGTAAAGCCTGGAATTTTCTATAGCGAGGCCCGCCTGGTTAGCGAACATAGTGAGCAGTCTTATATCATTCCTGGTGATGGGTTTTTTGTCGAATCTGTTGTCGGCCAGTATTACCCCTATTGTCTTATCCCTTGCTTTCAGGGGCACGGTTACGAATTCCTCCAGATTCAGAGTTTTATATACCTCGGCTTTTGCCTGCTCTTTCGCCTCGGGATTGTCTATCAGAAAAGGCATTCCCTCCATGGCGGTCATAGCCAGTACCCCCGAACTTTCTTCTATGGGTATCTTTATGGACTTAACGGCCGCGTTTAACCTGGATTTTTTAAGGTGTTCGAACTGTGAATTGTCCTCGGTTAGCTCGTCAAAACCGAGTCTGTTTTTTTCTATATGAGACCAGATGGCACTCGCGTCTTCTTCAGTATCTGGACCTATTCCCATCTTGCCTTCAAGGGCATTATCGTGTTTATTAACGAGGAAAAGCATGGCTCTGTTGAAACTCAAACCCACATGTGCGGTCACGGAAGTCAATATTATGTGCAATATTTTATCAAGCTGAAGGGTGGTTCGCATCATGTTACCGATTTCGTACAGCATCTCCAGCTCAGCCTGCGCCTTCATCCATTCTTTCTTATAATCTTTCCCTATCATAGTGAAAACAGTATACCAAATAAACCCTGAGACGTCTACCATTTTACTCAGCAACCTGTCCCCTAAACAACTAAATCATTTAATACTCTATATTTGTCAGTAACTCCTAACACTCTTTCGTTATAACTGCTGTATTTGTATTGGTCAGGATATTCTGTTAATTTTGCTCGGGGAGGATTATGCTCCATATAGTTTATGCAGTTAAAGAGATACTCGTCTTTATTAACTATCAAGCTTTTAAATCTTC
>CAZEGO010000084.1:0-6778 GCA_964511955.1 uncultured Planctomycetia bacterium
ATGGCTCGACCGGGAGCGTCCGCGTCCTTACACGGACAGGGAAACCCCGATAAGGCGGCTCTCACACGCAGCCCACAGCAGGGCCGCCCCACCCTGCAAGGCCGCCATGGCCGGCGGCGTCGAGGCCTACCCTGTACAAAACCTGTTTCAAGTGTGTGAATTTCTGAACAATCACTCTTCGCTGTCTCCGATAACGCCGAATAAAAATCCGGTTCCGAAAAACGCCCCTCATGAAATTGATTTTTTTGACGTAAAGGGACAGGTATACGCTAAAAGGGCCATGGAAATTGCGGCCTCGGGCAACCATAATATAATTATGATAGGGCCGCCGGGAAGCGGCAAGACAATGCTCGCGAAAAGACTACCCACCATCATGCCCGACATAACCGGGGAAGAATCAATAGAAAGCACTAAAATACACAGTATAAGCGGGCTCCTTAGCGGTAAAGAACGCATAATAATAAGAAGGCCCTTCAGGTCACCGCATCACACCTCATCTTACGTCTCGCTGGTCGGCGGCGGAACAATACCGCGGCCCGGAGAAATAAGCCTGGCCCACAACGGTATACTTTTTTTAGACGAACTTCCCGAGTTTCAGAGAAACGCCCTCGAGGCCCTAAGACAGCCTTTAGAAGAAGGTCACATAACAGTTTCGAGAGCGAACGGAGTATATAAGTTCCCTTCTAAATTCGTGCTGGCATGCTCCATGAATCCCTGCCCGTGTGGTTATCTTACCGACCCGAAAAAAGAGTGTCACTGTACGCCCTCGCGTATACAAAAGTATATGTCGAAGATTTCCGGGCCTCTCCTCGACCGCATAGATATACACATAGAAGTCCCTCCGGTGAAATATACGGAACTTACGGAAGAGTCTTCGGGAAAGTGTTCCGCGGATATAAAGAAAAGGGTCGAAAAAGCCAGGAAAATTCAGCTGGACAGATTCCGCGACGAAAACGGAATTTACTCAAACTCCCAGATGAACCACAGGTTAAAAAACAAACACTGCAGACTCAGCGAAAAATGTAAGAGCCTTATGAAAAGAGCGCTGACCGAAATGGGATTCAGCGCGAGATGTTACGATAAGTTGCTGAAGATATCCAGGACAATAGCTGACCTGGAAGGAAGCTCCGGGATAAGCGAACAACATATAGCCGAAGCTATCCAATACAGATCGTTAGACAGGAGCGCATGGATGTAAAAATACTTGAAAATTAAATGCCTCGGGCTTATGATTAAGCTATGACGAAAAAAAGTTTTACCCCGGATAGGGCTGTTTTTATTCCCTTTTTCTCCTCTTTAGCGGTGTTTTTTATATATTTTATCGAGTTTCGTCCCGCCGTTTACAGCTGGGATTCGATTGGAATAATATCCGCCATTCATGACAAAGAATTATTCAACCGCGGAGTCTCTTACTTATATAATTTATTTTTATATCTTAATTTCATGATTAGCCCGGATTTTATAACCGCCACTATAACTCAAATAATACTCGCCATTACAACTATTACTAAAACGTTCGAAACAATATATCGTCATACCAACAAAAAGCTTGCCTATGCGATATTGTTTTTAATCCTTTTAAACCCCAATATAATAATCTCTTCTTTCTGGATACATCGCACTTCTCTTTTTGGATGGCTGTTTTTTTTAAACGTGGTGTTGTTATACAAAGCGTTCAAATCAAAAAAACTGTCTGCCGGCGAAGAATTTTGTCTTTTATTTTTGCCGGGTATATTGGCTGCGATCAGGCTCGACGGACTGGTCTTCGGACTGTTCGGGCTTTTAAGTTTTTTTAAGCTCTCCCGAAGCGGCGTCAAACGCAAGCGGACTTTCCTGTATTCATCACTGGCGATACTCATAATTTTAAAAATGATCCCGTACGCGTCCGGATTTACAATGACTAAGAATTCCGTAGTTTCTCTTTCTCATAACATAAAAAAAATAAAAAACCTTACAAATACTGAGTTTAACGAAGAAGATAAAAAAATATTAACGGGCATCCTGAAAAAAAAGGTCTACCTTAAAAAATGGTTCGGCCCGGAAACCTGCTTGAACACGGATATTTTCCGTTACGAGCAAAGGTCTAACGCTAAATGGGTTGAATATTTCATATGGAGCGCGGGATTTATGGCGAAAAACTTCGATACTTTGTCCAAATCCCAGTTTAAAACTTTCAAGAAGTCATCTTTCATGGAAACTCCGAAGGCCTATTATTTCCAATTCATAAAAAAATCCGACAGTCCGAAATTTATTTCGGATAAGATTCCCGGTTTCTCGAGCTACATGAGTTTCGAAATAGGAGGTCCTATTCCCGTACTGCGAAAAATTCTGGACTCCGTATACATAGCGCCGTGGCTTGAAATGGGTCCTTTTCTATATTTAATGAATATTTTTTTTCTGGGAACAGCCGCTCCCTTTTTAGCGTCTATCGTATACATCGTATGCGCGCTATTGCGCAAAAAATCCGTCTTCTACGTCATATTGCCCGTATTTTTTTATAACCTGATTGTTTTCATAGCACAACCCGCCGCCAACGCTTATTACTGGTATTACCTGGCGATATCATCTTATTTTATCGTTTTTATTTTTGGATACGAGGTTTTTCTCGATAGGAAAGCCAGCCCGCTATCCCCGTCATCTTAAATAAAACCTTAACGGTGAAATATACGTTATAAGCCTGCGCGCCGTTAAGGTCTTCTATGAAGATCAGGGCTTTATCGAACAATACGTGTCCTATTCCTATGTTAGCCGGCAAAACAGCTATACCTTCTATAAATTGGGAAGCGAGGCACAGATAATAATCGTTTGGATTCCGTTTTTCCATCAAAAAATAAATTATTATAAACAGCGAAAAAGCTTTCAGGATGAAATTTAAAACACTTAAAAACACCGCGCTGAACGGCGGAAGATGAAACCCTCTCTCGCGAAGCGTCTCTCTCAGCCCTTTCTTAGGTATCATTCTTAGAACGACTAAAAAAAGAGTTAAGGTTAAAAACCCCGGAAACAAATCGACCTTTCTTAAATAAAAGACCGCGCCGAATAATCCGCATATGAGAACGCCGAACAGCGAGTTGGCCCTGTCCGACACGGTTATTTTCATAAGATTTTTTTTTGTCGCGCCGGATATCCTGTTGCCGTAATATACACGGCTGAAATCCGTCCCAAAAGTAGACGGCACAAAAGTGGAAAAAAAATGGCCCATCCATGAGATGAACGCGGCGGACCGGAAAGTCATGTCCATATTATACGCGCATCTGCCAATACGGTACCATCTAAGCACACCTATAAAAAAGGCCAGAGTTTCCAAAAAAAACAGTCCGGCCAGGATATCCGCGTTATCGAAACGGAAAAAATCAAAATCTATTTTACCCTTCGTCAGCAGGTAAGAATAAACGGTCAATCCGACCACTATCTTCGCAAAGCGGATAATAGTTTTTTTATTTAAAAACGACCTCATTAATCTCTCGCGTTGATTCCCATGAATCTCTGTCGATGTTTACATGATAACCGACTTTATTTTGATCTATTTTACCGTAAAACCGGAGTATTTCATCCGGCGCCGCCTTTTCGCTCCAGTCCATTATAAGCTCTTCCCTGACATATCCGTATCTATCAAAAAAATCCGGCTCAAAGCCCCTGTAATAAAGGCTAGGTCTCCCCCTTAAAAGCACGTCGACATGAGTAGTCGTATTGCCGGAGAAAACCAGGTCACAAAACCGGGTATCTTCATCCACGGAATTCTTGCCGCTGATTTTTACTTTGGGATCTTTCAAAAAATCCTTTCTATATTTTTTCGGAATACTGAAATTCGGGTGCTCGCGAATAAGAATACGTTCGTACATGAAAACTTTTCCCAGCAGCCCGATTAATTCGGGAACCGAACTTAACGCAGTGGTTTTGCTGAGGAATAATCCTATGTTTAATTTTTTGCCGAAATCAGGGCATTTTATTCTTTTAAACGTTTCTCTGTGCCCCTGATACACCACTCTCCCGAAACGGCTGCCGTTCTTTTCGTATCTATCAAGGGATCTCTTTCCCAGAAGACAGGCTATATTGCAATGCAAGGGCGGCATGGGTTCATTCGGTTCGCCGTGTGAAACGAAACATGTTTTAATGTTTTTCCTATAAGCGGCATGGAGCAACGCCCTTCCGTGAGGGTTGCCGTCGCTGAATACCAAAATTGTTTTAATACGTTTTTTGTCGAATTCCAATGAAAAGCGGTCATAATAACCGAGATATTGAACGGCCCTTAAAGCTACGTATAAATCATAACGATTTATTATCCTAGACATGATACGGCAAAAACCGCCTGCTTTACCGTAAAAAACCCCGCGGCATAAGTGCCTTAGCGACAAAAGCGAGGGCATCGGGCTGAACTTCACGAAGCCGATCTTGTCGCGGTCCGCGCCGAAAAGAGCCACGCACGAATTCGTCTCGGTGCTTATTTTTACCATCGAAATATATTTTTTGTTCTTTGGGACCCGGATAAAGAGATAGGATGTCAGATAAAAATATGATCCTGCGGACAGGCCGATGAACCCTTTCCTGAAATTGTCCAAAAACCGGTAAGCCGCGGACAGAAATATATTTTTTTTCAGATAAAATTCCGCTACGTAATGTCTGAAGGCGCTGTTGTCCTTTTCCGCCTGAAATAAAAAACCGCGCCATCCCGTGAGATCATGCGCCATAATTATAACAAACCCCTGAAATAAAGCTCTGCCAGCCTTACGTCATCCATTGAATCGATATCCACTACAAACCCCTCGGTTATAACGGCGGAACTGTAGTCGGTAACTATTCTTCCTTTTTTTAATATACAGTCCCTGGTAAAAGCATAACATATCCCGTTGCGGAAAAAGACCGGTTTAAGGGTCTGCCTGGCTACTACATATTCCCCCTCCGCGTCGTAATAAGACAGGCTATCTTCTTCTATTGTTAAAGCCTTAAGAGGGTGATATTTGGAATCGGTCTCGGAAACCGTAATACATGAGTCAAAACCACCTTTTATAAGATGATCCACGCACGCCGTTATGTGGTCCGGGGACCTTAGGGGTGAGGTAGGTTGAAGCATCAGCACTATATCGAATCTTCTTTTAAAAAATTTTTCCGACTCCGTTAACGCGTGGGCCAATACCTGTATATCGGATATTCTGTCCCCGGATATTTCCTCGGGCCTTTTAAAAGGGGCTTTCAGGCCCTTTTGCATAGCCTCTTCCCTGATCAGGTCATTGTCCGTGGAAACTACGGTCTCATCTATAAAATCGCACCTTTTAACTGCATCGGCCACATGAGCCACCAGGGACTTTCCGTTTAATTTTAATAAATTTTTTAATTTAATGCCCTTGCTGCCTCCACGGGCCGGAACTATGGCTAGAATCGTTTTATCGGCCTTCATAAAATATCTTTCTCTATGCGCGTAATGCGCTCAGAACGTTTTAACCGGGTTATCTTTATATCTTTATAGATAGAGTCCTCGGGATTTTCTGTATATGAATTTTCCTCAAAAACAGCGCCTCGTAATGTAATGAACTCGTGATATCGGCCGGGCTCAACGATAAATTCATCTCCCGCTCTTAAACATACTTTCCTGCTTTTCGTTCTCAATTCGAGTTCGCCGATCAGGATGGAATACATCTCCGAACGATCTTTATGTTTGTGAGAAGGATGTCTCTGCCCCGGCAACATGACTATAATCTTTTTTATATAGGGCGGGTTGGATTTATCTATAAAACAACATCCCGTGGATTCGAAATCCTCCAATCCTTTGTGAAAGGAAAGCCCGACAAAATTATAATTTCCCGCGTTGAAGTTGTTCTCCTGCAAAAAAGTCCGTAATTTTAATATGTATTTTTCTATCATCCTCTCTGCCGTTGATTCGCAAATAACACTATCCCTTATCAAGGCCTCGTCTTTTTTGACGGGATTGCATGTTTTTAAGATCTCGCCTTTTTTCAAAGGTTTAATCGAGTTTTTTGGGGCAGGAAAAGCGTAATAAACTTTTTTACCCGTTATAGTTTCGCCCGCTTTTAAATCTCTCGAAGCGAATACCCCACGCATTATTTTTTTTATACTTTCTTTCTGTTCTTTTAAAAACAAGTTTTTGTCAACCTTCATTTTTTTCATTCCCTCGAACAGAGACGCTATCCATTTGTCGATATTCTTATCGGTGGCGGAATATTTGTTTAAACCGTACCTTTCGGTTTTCATGCCTATATGTTTCTCGAAAACCCGAGCTCCCAGAGAATAAGCCATACTAACCGTAGAATAATCTTCGGGGGACTCGTGAGTCGACCAGCCTATTGTCAGGAAAGGATATCTTTCAGCCAATGTTTTTATCCTGTGCAGGTTCAACAGTTCTTTCGGTGCGGGATAAACCGATACACAATGCATAAGAATGAAATGGTCGCGTTTTTTTGATATTGAATAAACCGCTTCGTCTATCTCTTTCATATCGAGCCCGCCGGTGGATACTATCAAGGGTTTGTTTGTTCCGGCAACTCTTTCGATTAAAGGCCAATCCTGAGCCGAACAGCTGGCGATTTTAACGTAATCAAAACCCATGTCCAGGGCTTTATCCAGCGAAACCTCATCAAACGGCGTACACGCGGTTAAAAAGCCGAGAGAGCACGCGTATTTTTTTAATTGGAAGGACTCGTCATACTTTAATTTCGTCGTTAAAAACCGGTCTACCTGGCTGTTTTTTCCGGGCGTTTTGCTTTCTTTATGGATAAAAGTATCCAGGTTTCTGAACTGGAATTTAATTGCGGCTTTTACTTTA
>CAZEGO010000085.1:0-6762 GCA_964511955.1 uncultured Planctomycetia bacterium
TGCGAAGCTCTCTCGTCCATTGTCCACAGGGAAAAGGCGGAATTCAAAGGCCGCGCTTTGGCGGAAAAACTAAAAGAACTCATACCCAGGCAACTCTTTGAGGTGGTCATACAGGCGGCTATAGGAAACAAGATACTTGCCAGGACAAGAGTTGCGCCGCTTTCCAAAAACGTTACCGGCAAATGCTACGGCGGTGACATTACCCGAAAAAGGAAACTGTGGGAAAAACAGAAAGAGGGGAAAAAGAGGCTGAAACAGTTCGGTAAAATACAGATACCGCAGGAGGCTTTTCTGGCCGCGTTGAAAATATAGCTGTAAAAATTCGAAATCCGAATATCGAAATCTGAAAATTTAAAATTCTTAAAAAAAGAATTTTAGCCTTTGGCAAGTTAGTTAAAAATAAAAAAGGGGGCACGGTGGACGCCAAGATGAAAGCGCGTGTTAGATATTTGATGAAAGAATGGGTTGAGCCGGTTATTGTAGCGGTGATACTGGCCTTGATTATACGGACCTTTGTAGTGCAGGCTTTTAAAATACCCACGGGTTCCATGAGGCCCACTTTAATCGAAGGCGACAGGATTCTCGTTAATAAGTTTATTTATAAATTTCGGGATCCCGAAAGAGGCGATATCATTGTTTTTCGTTCTCCGGAGGACAAAAAGAAAGACTTTATCAAAAGACTGGTTGCTTTGCCCGGCGAAAAAATAGAGATATCAAACGGGAGCATACTCATACACGGCAAGGCGGTAGAAGGAGATTCCGTACTCAGGGAACGCTATTATTACAACAGAGGGGATTACGGCAGAAAAGGACAGGAATTAGGGGTGCCCGAGAATGCGTATTACGTTCTGGGCGATAACAGTATTTCCAGCAGGGACAGCAGATACTGGGGTTTTTTGCCCGAAAAATACCTCGAGGGTAAAGCCTTTCTGATATATTGGCCGCCCAAGAGGATAAGGATTTTAAGATAACATTTTCATAACAGGAGGTGGGGCAATGAGAAAAATCATTATAATGGCTTTACTAATAGCCTTTGTATGCGTCGCCGGCTGTACCGGTACGCAGAAAGGCGCGGGAGTGGGCACGCTGATAGGGGCCGGAGCCGGTGCTATAATAGGTCATCAGTCAGGGCACGCGGCCGAGGGAGCTTTGATAGGAGGCGCGGCCGGCGCCGCAGGCGGAGCGCTGGCGGGTGACGCCATGGAGACAAAATTCTGTCCCGAATGCGGAGCTGATTTCGGATCCGGCGTACAGTACTGCCCTCATTGCGGATGCGAGCTTAAAGTTAAACAAAAATAGCAGATTATCATATTATAGACCAAGGATAAGGTTAAGGCTGAGAAATCCTTAACCTTATCCTCGGTCTTAACCTGTTTTTAATATTGCATAGCCTTGACCTCATAATAGGCGCGTGTTAAAATTTTAATATTATGACTCAGTTCAAGATAACATTTCTTCCTTACAAAACTACCGTAACGGTCCCGGCCGGGACGGACCTCCTGAGCGCGTCCGTAAAGGCAGGTATTCATATATACAACAGCTGCGGCGGGGACGGCGTGTGCGGAAGGTGCAAGGTCGTGGTCAGGAAGGGTGAGTATTCTGCCGAACAAAGCGGCAGGATATCCCAAGAAGACAGAAAAAGAGGTTATGTCTTGGCCTGCAGGGCCGTCCCGCATTCGGATTTAACGGTGCTGATACCGGAAGAGTCCAGGATGGATGACGTAACGGCACTGACCGGGTCCCGGCTTTCGGGCGTGTATAAACCTATAGCTATAGACCTGGGCGAAGACATGGTCGAACCTTCGAAAAAGATATTCAGGCACGGACCATTATCCACCAAAATACATCTTTCCCTGCCGCGTCCTACTGTGGACGACAATATCGGCGACGCGGAAAGGTTATTCAGGGAGATTAAAAAAGGCCGTCGAATACCGGTCATGCAGATGGGCCTGGCTAACATAAAAAGGTTGCCGTCCCTTTTAAGAGAGAGCGACTGGAACATTACCGTCACGCTCGGCAGCCGAAACGGTACCACGGAAGTGGTTTTGATAGAGCCCGGTGACAGGTCTGACAGCAACCTCGGCGTCGCTCTGGATGTAGGCACTACTACCATAGTAGCCTGTCTGGTGGATTTAAACTCGAGAAAACTTTTGGGCGTGAAGGCAAATTATAATCCGCAGGTGGATTTCGGCGAAGACGTAATATCCAGGATTATTTATGCCGAAGAGGATAACGGCCTTGAGAAGCTGCATCACGTCGTCGTAGATTCGGTAAACTCCCTTATCGACGGGCTTTTAAAAGAAGTATCACTGACGTTAAACGATATTACGGCCGTACTTTGCGCGGGCAACACGACTATGATACACCTGCTTTTAAAAATAAAACCCGGCTATATCAGAAAAGATCCGTATGTTCCCGTAGTTAATTTCCCGCCTGTCATACGCGCGGCCGAAGCCGGTATCAAGATAAACCCGAGAGGGCTTCTGGCATGCATCCCTTCCGTGGGCAGTTATGTCGGGGGTGATATCATAGCCGGTATACTCGCGTCGGGCATGGATGATACCGACGAGTTGTCTCTTTTTATAGATCTTGGGACAAACGGCGAAATCGCCATAGGCAATAAACAATATTTCGTGGCATGCTCCACTTCGGCCGGCCCATGCTTTGAAGGAGGGGGATTGAGTTCCGGAGTAAGAGCGATGAAAGGCGCGATAGAAAGCGTATTCGTGGAGAACGGCAGGATCAAGGTAAAAACCATAGGAGACGCCCCGGCAAAAGGCATATGCGGTTCGGGTGTTATAGAAGTTATCAGTGTTTTTCTTGAACACAAAGTCATAGATCGCGCCGGCAGGATAAAAGATAACGATTTGTGCATGGTAGAGGAGCGGGGCGGAGCCAGGGCGGTTGTAATAAAAAAAGGTGAGGAGTCGGCCACGGGCGACGAAGTAATAATAGACGAGAACGACATAAAAAACGTTATAAATTCAAAGGGTGCGATCTATACGGGAATAGAAACGCTTTTGAAGGAATCCGGTTATGCCAAAGAACAGCTAAAACACGTTTTTATATCCGGCGGACTGGGAGCGGCTCTTAACATAAGATCTGCCATAAACATTGGTCTCCTGCCGGATATCCGGGAAGATAAATTCGAGTTCCTGGGAAACACTTCCATAGCCGGCGCGAGGGCATGCATCCTGTCAGACGAGGCCTTGAAAAAGGCATATTTGATTTCGGAAAAGACGGCTTATCTGGACCTGAGCGGGAGCCCGTCTTTTATGAATAATTACAGCGCGGCGCTTTTTTTGCCGCACACCGATATAGAGAAATTCCCGAGCGTAAAAAAAATCCTGTAAAGTTGACGATATGGCCTATGTTATAGCGCTTGCCGGCAAAGGCGGAGTGGGGAAAACCACCGTCGCGGCGTTTTTAATCAAATACCTGTCTAATATAGACGGGCCGGTTCTTGCTGTTGACGCGGACCCGAATTCCAATCTCGACGTTTCGCTGGGTATGAAATACGAACACACGGTATCGGAGATACGGGAAGAATCCAGAAAAACGCCTCCGGCATCAATGTCAAAAAGCGACTATTTCAACATGAGGCTGCAGGAAATCATTTCGGAAGGTAAAAACGTTGACCTTCTGGTCATGGGCAACCCCGAAGGCCCGGGCTGTTATTGTGCCATAAATAATATTTTAAGGGATTACGTATCCGGGCTTAACAAGAACTACAAGTTTGTAGTAATAGACAACGAAGCGGGGATGGAACACCTTAGCCGCCGTACCGCCGGTGATATAGATAGACTTCTTCTGGTGAGTGATGATACAATGGTAGCATTAAGAGCGGCGGTCAGAAGTTTCAATATCGCTGAGAGTTCGGGCGTAAGGCCAAAAAGAACGTCCCTCGTGATAAATAAATCCGGGACTTCTTTAAGTGAAGAGTCAATGGCCTTTGTTAAGGGATCCGGCCTTGATATAGAAGGTTATATTAAGCATGAAGAGTCTCTGAGAAAGAACAGCGAATCCGGGAGGCCGGTCCCGGACATCAATATAGAAGGTCTTGAGGAAATTTTCAGCAAAATAATACGGGCGTAGCGCAATATAATAAGGAGAAGTGCATGGATAAAATCAGGGAAAAATGGCAGGACAGGATATCGGAACTGACGCTGGGGTCAGGTGAGCACGGCAAACAGATAAAGATAGGGGGAGAGACCGGGATATATTTTATCGATGACGAAGACGCGACGCCGAATCCTCCGGTAACAGCCATGGAAGTATGGGATATAGAACCCGAACACTGGCCCGAGGCCCTGAAACAGAATTTCGGGTCCGCGCTTAAGGACCCGGCCGAATGGGCCTGTCTGTGCGTCGAAAAGTTCTCGTCGGATCTTATCTGTCTTAAACTTGCCGGTACAAATCCGGATGCCGGGGACGCTTCCGCGCAGGATGCCGGAAAAACACTCGAAAAAGTTATGAAAGCGGTGGATGTGCCTCTCGTGGTTTTAGGAAGCTCGTCGCCCGAGAAAGACAACGAAGTGATGCCTTATTGCGCCGATGCCGCAAAAGGCAGGAATTACCTTTTCGGCATTGCCACGCAGGAAAATTACAAGACTCTGACCGCGGCCTGTCTCAGTGGCGGACACTGTATAATTTCCGAGGCGCCCATAGACATCAATATTGCCAAACAGTTAAATATACTCATATGCGATATGCAGTTTCCGCAGGAAAAGATAGTGATACATCATGCTACCGGAGCCCTCGGTTACGGATTGGAATATACATACTCGATAATGGAAAGGACCAGGCTTGCCGGATTATCGGGTGACAAGATGCTCTCGATGCCTATGATAAATTTTATAGGCCAGGAAGCGTGGCGAACTAAAGAAGCGGCCACCGGCGACGAGACATCAGCCGAATGGGGACCTGCGAAAGACAGAGGAGCCCTGCTTGAAACAGCTACCGCCGCGGCATATCTGAATGCCGGAGCCGATATATTGGTATTGAACCATCCGGAATCCGTAAAGGCGGTTAAAAAGACTATAAAAGAGCTGGTTGGCCGCGGAAAATGAAAAGCGTAAAGCGTAAGATAGCAACGAAAGGACAGATTAGATGTTTTTTATCGGAGAGCGTATAAACGGGATGTTCAAAGACGTGGCCGAAGCTATCAGTAAAAAAGATAAAGCCGTTATAGAAGAGTTAGCCGGGAAGCAGATCTCGTGCGGAGCCTGCGCCCTGGACGTCAACGTGGGGCCGTCTGCGGAAAAACCAAAAGAAGCCATGGAATGGCTCGTTTCTGTCTTAACCAAGGTTACGGATTTACCGCTGGCTATAGACACGACTAAACCGGACGTTATGGAAGCGGGCATTTCTTTATGTAAAAACAAACCTATAATCAATTCCGTGAACGCTTCGGAAGAAAAGATGAGCGTATTGTTTCCCTTGGCGAAAAAATACAAGGCGTCGGTCATTGCCCTCACTATGGACAAAAAGGGGATACCCAACGACGCCGAAGGCAGGCTGGAACTTGCCATGAAACTAATCGCGTCGGCCGTGGAAAACGGCATTGATGTCTCGGAGCTGTATCTGGATGCCGTCATATTGCCCGTGAACGTCGCGCAGGCTCACGCGCGGGAGGTTTTGAAAACAATACACGATTCCGGGATGATCGTCGACCCCCCTCCGAAGACAGTGTTGGGTCTCTCAAATGTTTCTCAGGGCTCGCCCGTCCGTCATAAAAGCCTGATAAACAGGACGTTTTTATCCATGGCTATAGGAGCGGGGCTGAACGCGGCGATTATGGACGTTACGGATGGCTCCCTGATGGATTCCGCGATAACCTCGGAGCTTCTCCTGGAAAAACAACTCTACTGCGATTCTTACCTGGAGGCGTATAGAAAAAATGACTAAAGTAAAAACAGAGTATCTGAATTTGACCACGAAAGGCGACACCGATATCATCGACATAACCGATGAAATAGCCTCGAGAGTCAAAGGCTCTGACATAGCGAACGGGACGGTGACGGTCTTTGCCCCGGGCGCTACAGCGGGGCTTACCACCGTGGAATACGAACCCGGGCTTATAGAAGATCTGAGGGCTTGCTTTGAGAAAATAGCGCCTGTATCCGGTAAGTATCAGCATAATTTACAATGGCACGACGGAAACGGCTACGCTCATGTCAGGGCCTCGCTGCTGGGACCCGGCATAACCGTACCGATAGTAAAAGGCGGACTGACTCTGGGCACCTGGCAACAGGTGATATTCATAGACTTCGACAACAGGCCGAGAAAAAGAAAACTTGTGATTCAGATAGTGGGGACTTAGATGAAACCGGTTCTGCAGGTTGCTTTAGATTTCGTGGATAAAAAACGCGCGCTGAAATGCGCCGATGAAGCGGTACGAGGCGGTGCCGATTGGCTGGAGGCCGGGACGCCCCTTATAAAAAGCGAGGGGCTGGATATCGTACGCGAACTCAGAAAACGATTTCCGCGGAAGACAATAGTAGCCGACATGAAAATAATGGACGCGGGGCGCACCGAAGTGGAAATAGCCGCTAAGGCCGGTGCGGATATAGTATGCGTTCTCGGGGCGGCGAGCGATTCTACGATAAGCGAATGTATCGACGCCGCCCATAATTACGGCGCGAAAATACAGGTAGACCTCATATCCGTGAAAGACCCCGTCAAAAGGGCGAAGCGGGCCGAGAGCCTGGGTGCCGACTACGTAGGGATACATTGCGCTATAGATGAGCAGATGAGAGCGGC
>CAZEGO010000086.1:0-6760 GCA_964511955.1 uncultured Planctomycetia bacterium
AAGACTGGAGGAGAAAGAATCGGAGCGTCTTTTGAAAATGGAAGACGAACTGCATAAAAGAATAGTAGGGCAGGATGAAGCTATTAGCGCCATAGCTCACGCGGTTAGACGGTCACGTGCCGGTATAAAAAACCCCAAAAGGCCTATAGGTTCTTTTATATTCCTGGGTCCGACCGGAGTGGGTAAAACGCATCTGGGCAAGGTGCTTGCCGACTTTATGTTCGGAGACGAAAATGCTCTTATACAGATAGACATGTCTGAATACATGGAAAAATTTAACCTATCGCGTCTGGTAGGCGCTCCTCCGGGATACGTGGGCTATGAGGAAGGAGGCCAGCTCACGGAAAAAGTCCGCAGAAGGCCTTATTCGGTCGTGCTTCTGGATGAGCTCGAAAAGGCGCACCCCGACGTCTTTAACCTCTTACTGCAGGTACTGGAAGACGGACGCCTTACCGACAGTTTCGGAAGAAAAGTGGATTTCGGGAACACCATTATGATTATGACATCCAACGTGGGAGCGGATATATTCAGGAAACGGGGATCTATAGGGTTTAAATCGGAAAAAGAGGAATTGACATACAAAAACACGAAGGAAAAACTACTGGAAAAGGTCAAGAAAACCTTTAAACCCGAATTTCTTAACAGGGTTGACGATATTATAGTGTTCCACGGCCTCAACAAAGAACATCTTTTTAAGATAATAGAAATAGAGCTCCGCGAAGTCAAGGAGAGGCTGAAAGAGCAGGACATAGATATAGAGCTCGACAAAAAATCCAAAGAGCTTCTGATAGAAAAAGGTTTTGACCCGGTTTTCGGGGCGAGACCTCTTAAGCGTACGATACAGAGGTTATTGGAAGATCCCCTGGCCGAGGAAATTATCGGAAAAAAATTCGAAAAGAAAAAACTAAAAGTTTCGGTCAGAAACGGAAAAATAGTTTTTAAATAAATATGCGCTATTTGATTCTTAAGAAAAAACGAAAAAGGACACTTTTTTTTATTCTGTCAATGGTTTTCTTGATAACCGTTATTCCGTCCGTTTATACCGGTATTCTGCTTAACGATAAGGATTTTTTCGTTAAAGAAAGTACCGCGGCCTACAGGAGGTTTTCGGAGAGACTGGCATACGCGGATATAGACGAGAGTATCTCGGCCGATATAAGTTTTTTCGGAAAAGAGTCTGTTTTTTCCCGTGTGAAATTATCGGACGCGAAAATCGGGGAATCCACGGTTTCGGCCGAAATAGTGACCAAAGGCCGTTTTACCGAACAGGAAGAGAAAAGGTCGAAAGTTTTTCGAGGCAGGCTGTTTACCGATAATATAACGTGGGAAGATAAAGTTCTCATGCCATTAAAAATTTTATTCGCGGTAGACGGGGATAAGGTTGTAATAGAATCCCTCTATCTGGGCGACTATTATAACTTAGGAGGGGAAATTACCACAGCCTCTCCTTTTAAGACGGATTTGCATTTCATGATACTCCGGGCCGACATTAGGGATTTTATAAAATTGGCGGATATGAAAAACACAAAAGGGGTATTGGGTATAGTCAGCGGTTCGGTCCGTATTCGGGGCGATCTCAATAATTTATTTTCTACGGGCAGCTTCGAGAGCAGGCACGGCCGAATAGGGTCCATAGATTATGACAGTGCCGTAATAAAATTCGAAGGGTTTGGGCCCATGATAAATCTTGTGGATTCAAGGATAAGATACGGGGACAGCATTATAACGATAGAAGGTTACATGGATTTGCGTAATATGAACGAAGGCGGTTTTTTCGATAGCTTATCCATAAAATCCGACATGAAGGAGATAGCCTGGGACGGCTGGGACATAAAAAGAAGAGGGAAGGACGAGCTGAGTATGACCAAGGACATAAACGAAAAAATGAAAGTAGGTCTGAAGACCGCGACCAGGGAACCTCTTATCGGTTACAGGGAAGAAGAAAAACCCGAAGAAGTGAGCCTTGAGTATAAGCTCGGTGCGGAAAACCTCAAAATGAAAATTAAGGATGACGAGGAGTTTTTCGGGATAGAGCATAATATGCGGTTTTAGTAAAAGACAGGAGAGCGCTTGAAGCGATTTGTAGAGAATTTAGGCGAAAAGACGTTAGAATTTTTTTCTTACATAGGCGGGGTTTTTCACCTGTTAATCGGGACCGTATTCCAGGTGTTCGTTCCTCCCCTGAGAAAAAAAGACATTTTCGCGCAAATGTATAAAATAGGCGTGTTAAGTTTACCTATCGTGTTTCTGGTTTCCCTGTTTACCGGAATGGTATTGGCTCTTCAGAGCGCTTACCAGCTTACCAAAATGAATGCGCAGATTTATATTTCGAGCCTGGTTGCTTTGTCCGTTGTCAGGGAGCTCGGTCCTGTTCTTACCGCTCTTATAATAGCCGGCAGAGTGGGCGCGAGCATTACGGCAGAGTTGGGCACCATGAAGGTTACGGAACAGATAGACGCGTTACAGACAATGGCCGCGAACCCGGTAAAATATCTGGTGGTTCCGCGTTTCCTTGCTCTTTGTATAATGCTTCCGTTACTCACGGTTTACGCCGATTTTATAGGAATCATAGGAGGGTATCTTATAGGAGTTTATAAGCTTCTCATAGGCCCCACTATTTACATAAAAATGACATTCGATACACTTGTTTTAAAAGATCTGTTCACGGGCCTGACTAAATCTTTTGTGTTCGCGGTGATAGTGTGTATTGTTTCGTGTTACGAAGGTTTCAGAACAAAAGGAGGCGCCGAGGGAGTAGGCAAGTCGACCACTCTTTCGGTAGTCACTTCGTTTATTTTAATAATAGCGGCTGACTGTCTGTTTACTGCGTTATTTTATTTTATATTCACATGATAGAAATGATAAACCTCTCAAAATATTTCGGCGATAATAAAGTCCTTGATAATCTCAGTCTGAACGTGGAATCCGGTGACGTGATGGTTATAATAGGACGGTCCGGATGCGGTAAAAGCGTTTTGCTGAAACATATGATAGGGCTTATAAATCCGGATTTCGGCCAGGTAATAGTGGACGGAAAGGACATTTCCAGAATGGGCATAAAGGAACTGGACAGGCTCAGGCTTGGATTCGGCATGCTTTTTCAGGGTGCCGCACTGTTTGATTCAATGACTGTATATGAGAACGTGGGTTTCGCTCTTCTGGAGCATTCCGATCTGACCGAGTCTCAAATAAAGGAAAAGGTAGCCAAGGCTCTGGAGCTGGTAGGGCTCAGCGGGATAGAGAGGCTGATGCCGTCCGAATTAAGCGGCGGCATGAAAAAAAGAGTGGGCCTGGCAAGGTCTATATGCAATGAGCCGAACATAGTGCTTTACGACGAGCCCACTACCGGGCTTGACCCCATAATGGCGGACGCTATAAATGATCTTATAATAGAGCTTAATAATAAGCTCAAAGTCACGTCGGTTGTGGTCACCCATGATATGACGAGCGCTTATAAGATAGCGGATAAAATAGCGATGCTGTATAAAGGCAAGATTATAACCATAGGTTCACCAGACGAAATCAAAAATACGGATGACCCTACAGTTAAACAGTTTGTTACGGGGGCCTCAAAAGGCCCTATTACCGAAAACGGAGGATAGGTATGTTCACAAGGTCGAATTTTGAACTGAAAGTCGGTATATTTATTTTTACCGGGCTGGTAATATTGTCCGTAATAGTTTTTTCCATAGGAAATTTTTACAGCATAAAGAAAGGGTATACTCTTGATATATTATTCAGCTTCGCCAACGGCATAAGCGTGGGAGCCCCCGTCAGGTACGCCGGAGTGGAAGTAGGCGAGGTTCAGCAAATAGAAGTGTATTTCGACGAGAAAAGAAATTCTCCGATGGTCAGGATACAGGTATGGGTTCCCGAGAATACCTGGATAAACGAAAACGCCGTAGCCGTCATAAACACCCTGGGTTTGTTGGGAGAGAAATATCTGGAGATAACCCCGGGTACCAGGGACGCCAGGCTTCTTGAAGCCGGAGATAGTTTAAGAGGGCACGATCCGGTATCCACCGAAGAGCTGACCAGGGAGACACAGGCCACTCTCGCCAAAGTGGACAGCATGATAGAGTCAATGAATAAAATACTATTCGACGACGAAATGTTCGTGTCGTTAAAGGGAGCGGTTACGAACCTCGAGTCGTTGACTTTGGAAGCGAAAGACCTGCTGGCGGTGGCAAAAAAAGGAAACGGAACGATAGGAAAGCTCCTTTCGGACAAGCGTATATATGATAATATAAACGATTTGATACTGGATATAAAGAAACATCCCTGGAAGCTTTTATACAGGCCCAAGGATAGCAGGAGGAAATAATGACTTTAATATTTATACGTTTATTTTTTATGTTGTTGAGCGGGATTTTGGGATTTCAGATAGGTTCCTTTATACAGGTAGGGGATGTTAATTTCGGTGCCCTGGGCGGTATCATCGGACTGGCCGTAGCTGTCGGTATAATCCTGTTTGAGTTCAGCATGAGGAGAGTATCGGTAAGAGGGCTTTCCTCCGCGGTGTTCGGACTTGTGTTCGGACTTATAATGGCCAAACTTGTATCGGACACGCTGGCTGTTATCAGACTCGACCCCACCCTTATTTATTCCCTCAGAGTTATTTTTACTCTTATATTTTGCTATATAGGTTTGATAGTCGCGATACGCGGCAGGGACGAGTTTAACATAATAGTTCCTTACGTGAAATTTTCCCGACAGGATCAGAAAGACGAGCTTATTATACTGGACACCAGCGTGATAATAGACGGCAGAATAGCAGATATATCGAACATAAGGTTTCTTGAGGGGAAATTCGTGGTCCCCAGGTTCGTCTTAAGAGAGCTCCAGCATATAGCAGATTCGGACGATTCGCTCAAGCGGGCCAGGGGCAGGCGCGGCATGGATATCCTCGGAAAACTACAGAAGAATCCGAATGTAGACGTAAAAATACACAACGAGGACTTCAGGGATTTAAAGGAAGTGGACGCTAAAATAGTGAAACTCGCCAAAGTCCTGGGAGCGAAAGTTTTCACTAATGACTATAACCTGAACAAGATAGCGGAGATACAGGGGATTAAGGTGTTGAACGTCAACGAACTTGCTAATGCTTTGAGGCCCGTGGTGTTGCCCGGCGAATCCCTTGAGATAAGGCTTGTCAAAGAAGGCAAAGAGTATAACCAGGGGGTAGGTTATCTTGAGGACGGTACCATGGTAGTGGTGGACAACGGCAGGAGAATGATAGGGCAAAACGTAAAAGTAGTGGTGGGCAGCGTGCTTCAGACTTCGGCCGGCAGGATGATATTCGGTAAGCTGCCCGAAGATCTTAAGAAAAACAGGAAATAATGAAAGTCGCGGCTATCGTCCCAGCGGCCGGAAGAGGCAGGAGGATTAAATCCAGGACACCGAAGCCGTATATAAAAATCTCGGGCAGGCCTATTCTCGTTCATACTTTGAACGTGCTCTCAAAAAGTAAATACATAGACGAGATAGTGGTGGCCGTAGACAGGAATAAAAAAAGTTTCGCGGAAAAAGAAATAATAAAAAAATATAAAATCGGCAAAACGAAAGTGGTAGAGGGCGGCAGGGAGAGGAAAGACTCGGTTTTTAACGCTTTAAAGGCTCTCGGCGCCGACATCGATTATGTCGTTGTGCATGATTGTGCCAGACCTTTTTTGACTGATAAGATTATAAAGGATTCCCTGGACGGAGCCAGGCGATTCGGCGCCAGCGTGGTCGGTGTTCCGGTTAAGCCGACTCTGAAGATAGTAACGCCGGGCGGACGCGTCAGGCGTACGCCTGACAGGAGGAATTTCTGGGAAGCGCAGACGCCCCAGGTTTTCAGGAAAAATATTCTCGAAAAGGGGTACAGGAAATTACGCCGCGGGGTTAATATAACCGACGATTCCATGATAGCCGAGTCAGCAGGTATAAGACCTAAAATGGTGATGGGTTCATACGATAATATAAAAATTACCACAAACGAAGATTTAAAACTAGCCGAGATACTCTTAAAAAAAACTTAGTGGCCCGACGTCGCTAAAACCTGTCCGGAGGCCTTATGCGCATAGGAATAGGTTACGATATACACAGATTCATCGATGATAAGCCGCTTATGCTGGGGGGAGTTCAGATACCTTGCGTAAAGGGGCTTAAGGGTCATTCGGACGGGGATTCTCTTTTACACGCCATATGTGACGCTATACTGGGAGCTGCGGGTTTGGAGGATATAGGCCATCAGTTTCCGGTTAATGATGACAGATACGCGGGTATTGCCAGTATAGAGCTTTTGAAAAAGGTCAACAAGATGATAAAGGATAACGGTTTCAGGGTCGATTATGTGGATTCCGTGGTGATACTGGAAGAGCCCAAAATAGCCCCTTTTAAAGATAACATGAAACAAGAGATAGCAAAGGCGCTGGAAATAGATAAACAAAAAATAAGCGTGAAAGCCACTACTCAGGAAGGTGTCGGGTCCATAGGGAGAGGAGAAGCCCTGGCGGCTTACGCAGTAACCATTTTAGTTTAATCCGAAATTCGAAATTATAAAAATTTTTTTCTGAGTTCGGATTTTTAATTAATTTATGAAGATATTCAATACTCTTAAACGTGAGAAAGAAGAATTCAGACCATTAAAAGAAGGCCGGGTCAGTATGTACGCCTGCGGTCCTACTGTGTATGATGTTCCGCATATAGGCCACGCCAGGAGCGCTTGTGTATTCGACGTCATTTACAGATATTTTATTTATAAGGGTTATAAAGTGGA
>CAZEGO010000087.1:0-6759 GCA_964511955.1 uncultured Planctomycetia bacterium
GAACGTTTAAGGTAATTTTCCACGTCTTCCCTGAAACCGGCGAACTCAACCTCTTTCTCAAGCCCCAGATTGCGTCTCTGTCTCTCGAGATCGCCTCTCATGGGCCCGTCCCCTATTATTACGGCATTAATCTTCAAACCGCTCTTTTTTAATAAATATACCGTTTCCAGAAAAACATCCATCCGTTTAAGCGGTATCAGGTCCCCGACGGATACGATATCGTATTTCCTGGCCCCCGTATTAAAATTATTAAACCTTTCCGCATCTATGGTGCTGGATATAACCCTTATCCTGCTCTCATCAAACCCTCTCGATACAAGAATCTCCCTGCTGCTGCCCCCCGTAGTCGTTATTACGCGGCTTGAGCCCGCCAACCAAAAAAGTATCTTTTCCAAAAAAGAACCTTTTCGTTTCATCTTTTTCAATAGCCTGCTTTTCCCGCAGGAAAAACCTCCGCCTTCCACGCTAAGAGCGCCGCCCATAACGTTAATACAGGAAGGTATATTAAGTATCTTTCCCGTCAACGCCGCGGTAATGCCGTGAGGCATAAACGAATAGCCCATAACTAAATCCGGCCGCCTGACTATGCACATATAAAAAACGATAAAAAATTTACACACTAAACGCACCGGAGCGTTTCCCCCGAAAAACTTAAATACGGCCGGAGGAACGCAATAATACTTCACTTTGTCCAATGAAGGCCCCGGCCTGTCGGAAACATATATTATTTCCCTGACTTCGGGCAGCATAATAACAGGCTTTATCTTTGCCCGGGTCATATTAGTGTTTAAAGTCGTGGTTATCAATAATCTCATCAGGACACCCTGTCGAATAATTTGTCGTACCTGTCCAGCATCTTCTTGAGGCTGAAGTTTTTAACCGTCCTCCTGCCTTCCATGCCCATGGCTGCGCGTATGACTTTATTTTTTATCAAAAATCCCACTTTTTCCGCCAATTCACGGGCGTTTTCTTTTTCTACCAGAAATCCGTTGGTCCCGTCTTTTACCATTTCGGGGACCCCCCCTACTTTTGTAGCCACGATCGCCTTCCCCTGAGCCATGCATTCCAATATCGAAAGAGGGAAATTCTCTGTCCTCGAACTCAGACACGCTATATCCAAAGAAGCTATTACGTTATGGATATCCCGCCTCTCCCCCAGAAAAACTACCCTGTCTTTTACTCCGACCTTAACGGCCAGATTCTCAAGGCCCTGCCTCTCCTTGCCTTTACCCGCTATGACGAAAAACGTATCAGGATAATCGTTAAGAATAAAAGGGGCTGACTTTATCAAAACGTCCAGCCCTTTTTCTTTTCTCAAAGAGGCTACGGTACCCACAAGAGCGGAATCTCCGGTAAGCGAAAACTCCTTCCTCAACACTCCTTCTCCCTTTTTATTTATGTCGATTCCGTTATATATGACTTTTATTTTTTCAGCCGGCACTTTCTTGTGAAAAATAAGATGTCTTTTTTGAGATTCCGAAACGCATACTATAAAATCAGCCCACCGGAAACTCACTCTATCAACCGCGTTACTGTAAAAAGTCCTGTCGGCTAAATCGTGAGAATGCACTCCTATAATTTTACCCGGTATGGCTAATAACAGGGATGCCGTTAATCCGATAGCCTGCGAAAGAGTCTGTCCCGCAACGTACAAAATATCGGGCTTTTCGCGTCGGATTGCCCCGACCGTCCTGAACAGGCCCGGGATATCGTATTTATGGCACAATAAGCGTTCATATACTTTTATGCCCCTGTCCGCGAGCTCCTCTCCTAACGGCCCTTTCCCGTATAAACACACCACGGATACTTTATATCTATCCTTATGGGCGCTAAACCCCAGGGCCAGGTCGCGGAATACTTTCTCCGCGCCCCCTATATCCATCTTTGAAATCAAAAAAACTATCCTTTTCATTTCTCTGTCCTTAACTGTGAGATAAAAGGCCTGTATTTAGGGAAGTCCTTTTTGAAAGAGTCCTCTCTTGTCTCTAAAATCACCTTTGTATCCCTTCCCATATAGTCTTTTATGTTGTTCACGATAATATTCCTGTCCTTATCGGAAAAATTCACGTCCGGCATTACAAGGACTCTCATTCTGTCCACATCTTCCTGTATTATCTGGGACTCTATTATGTTATTTACCCCTTTTAACGCCAGATAGCATACGTCTATGGCTACCCGGCCGTCTCTGGTCACCAGATAATCGGAGGATCTTCCTGTAATGTTTTTCACCAGAGGAAAACGCCTTCCGCACTCACACCTGCCTTCAGTAATCTCGGCGATATCGCCCGTACGATAACGCAAAAGAGGCATGGAATAATTATGAAGTCCCGTACCTATTATTTCGAACCTGGCCCCCGATTCGTCAACCGGCAAAAACTCTATGATACCGGCTTCGGGAAACACATGGTAATTACCTTTCTCGCAACTACCTATCGCGCAGACGCGTTCGGCGTTTCCGTAAAAATCATATACAGGGGCCCTGAAAACTTTCGTTATAAGTTTTTTATGCCTGTCCAGTAAGACCTCTGAAGAAGTGAATACCGCCTTTAACCGGGGGAAAATGTATTTTTTACTACTCATATCCATGAATTTCGCGACTATATAAAGAGTAGAAGGCTGGGCCTCTATAACTCCCGGATTGAAGCGCATCATGGAATCCGCGTAACTCAAGGCGTTTTTTGCCGAAACATGGTAAGACGACAGGAACATTTTTTTCTCGAATATCGAATATCTCCAAAAAGGCGCCTTATTACGCGCGCCGGGTAATATTTCTTCTTCTCTCAGGATAATCGTCCTGTCATGGTTTTTCACGCCGGCCCATTGTTTCTGTCTCCATTTAAGTGCACTCTCGAAATTAACCGAATATATATCTCTGTATAATTCAAGGGGCTTACCCGATGTACCGCTGGTAAAAGTCTTCCTGCTCAAAAAACGGCTTAACCCTCCGGAGATAAACTCTCCGGGATTGGACCTTACCGTATCCTTATCCAATATGGGAATCTTTTTAAGGTCGGACGACTCTCTTATATCCGATACGTTTAAACCGGCCTCGTCAAAAACCCTTCTGTAATAAGCAACGTTCTCATAGGCGTGTTTTACAACGGCCCGTAATTTTTTATTCTGCCAGTTCGACATAGCCTCCTCATCGAAATATTGTGTCTTTCTCAATTCGCGCGATATGCTCCTGAAGAGACTGCCCCGGCGCAGATAGTTATACAGACAACCTCTGCAGGTCAATATCATATTCTGAAAAAATACCGGGCTTTTTTTGTAAATGTTACTTTTTACCATTTTTTACCTCTATGTAATTTTTCCAGCCGTAGTGAGGTTTAAAATTAAGGCATTTACCCTCGAAATCCTTAAGATAATTATCCCAGTCTTTGACATTAGAAGCGCAAACTATCGATTCATACTCGACTCCGTAAAGATTTTTCAGATCATTTTCGGACATATTTTTAAATTTAGGGATTTTCATTACATCGAATCCCATAAGCCTGCTCGCACACATATCCACGCTGAATTCGTTAAAACCTCCTATAAGGGCCCCTGAGGGCTTTGGCCGGGGATTGAGGGGGCCGTCCCCTTCTCCTCCTATTATTCCGTCCACTATAGCAAGCACTTTCCTCTGCCTGGAATCTTTTATACGGCCCTTCTTATCGGCATAACGGCTTATAAATGCCAGATCTATGATAGTTCTCCAGATAATATCGTTGCCGTGCCAGTTACCGTCCTGCTTTGTGTTTTCGGTTAATCCTACGAACTGCCTCAGGCTGTCCCTTAAGGGTTTTATTGAATTTATCGTATTCTTTATACTGCCGAAAAGACCCTCCTTGCCGTCGGAATCGTCCGAATAATTTACACAGGTTCCGTTATTTTTATTAAAATGCGGCAGCCAATTCCTGTCGCCCGTAATACCCACCATATTCTTCAGACTAAGAGTAACTCCGGATCTCTTATGAGTCTTCAGCTTCGCTATATTAATTACCGCGTCCGCCTCTAAAAACGTATTGGCTATCAGATATTCATCCTTGTCTTCATTATGATGCAGCAACATTACATCGGTATCGCATTCCGCTCCCCTGAAAGTCCTGTAGTCCAGGTTGGATTTTTTGAATTCGCTGAGAGGACCTAAATCCACGGCCGTATACCCCGCGGGGTCGCCTTTTAATTTTATCCTTTCTATGATTTTCTCGCCTTTCTTGACGACCTTTTCCTTTCTCAAATCATAGATTTCCAATTCGAAACCTTTTTCTTTTTTATAGAATTTTCTGATTACATCCAAACCCGTGACACGTACTATGGAATCGAAATCCGCGTCATCCATCGGACCGTCCGCTATAACTATGCGTCCCCTGCCTTGAAGCGCTATATAAGAATAATCCACCAGTACCCTTATCAGAGACCCCTGCGTGATCATTCCCTTGAATCCGCTTTTTCTTTCGCTAAAATGCTTGACGAAATTGGGCTTGAGAAGCACGGTATTCCCCGGAACGATAAAACCACCCAACGGGTTCCAGCGCTCGGTACCGAAATTCGCCGTATCCAGTCCCAATAATTTAAAGACTTCCCTGACCGAGGCGTATATCTCGTTATCTTTATCCGTACCGGAGCCTGTGCAGCCGATATACTCTTTATAAATCGAAGGCGGATTAAACGGCGGTTTTTCCGAATATGACTTTTTATTTTGTTTAAATATAGCTACACTGTTCATATTTGCTCCCTAAAACTTAAGACAATTGACCGCTATCCTGGCCATCAGGTTTTTTAAATCGTAAACAGAGCCCGCCCCCACGCAAGAAAGAGAGAACCTGTCGTTTTTAGACGTGTTTAATCCCTTTGTGTTAGACCTGGCGCAGATAAATCCGGAATCCTCCACCATAGACCTTACTTCCGCGTTAAAATAGCCGAACGGGTAAGAAAAATATTTAACGGGCAAACCCGTCTTTTTTTCTATGGTTTTTTTCGAGTTCAGTATTTCCTTTCTCGCTTCGCCCTCTTCCATGAGACACAGGTTCCTGTGCGTCTCCGTATGCGCCCCTATTTCAACGGGGCCGGCGCCGAGCTCTCTTATCTCTTCCCAGCCGAGCATGTCCACGGGCTCGGCATCCGGCCGGACGTCAAATACGCGTTTCAGCCTTTCTATTTCCTGATCCTGCGCCGGCTGTCTTTTTAAAAACGAGTTTATGTAATCGACTGCCGCCTCTTTCTGTCTTATGTCCGCCAGCCCCAATTCGGCCGAATAAACGGAAACCTTTTTCTTTTTACTGGAACTGACTATCTTAAAAACCCTATCCCACCAAAAAGCGGCTTTTTTGCCTATGTATCCGGTGGTAAGGTATATTACGGATGGTACGTTATATTTTTTCAATACAGGGTAAGCGTAAGTGTAATTATCCATATAGCCGTCGTCGAAATTAACCGTGACGTAAATCTCGCGGTTAGCTTTTCCCGAAATAACATCCAGGCCCCTCTCCATGCTTATCGGAACAAAATTCCTGGAGATAAAACGCATGTGCTCCTCGAAGGTCTCTGCCGGCACACTGAGGTAACAATCTCTTTCCCCGCCGGGCGCTATTCTATGATAAGTCAGAATAAGCCATTTGGCCCGCACGGCTCCGGAAAAAGATATTATCAGACTCGAAACACCCGTATAATATGACAAGGTTTTAAGATGCCTCTTCAACCTCTCCGTCATATCCATCCCAGCCTTTCTTTTGTTCTCATCCATAGGCGGTAAAGGAACTCGTGTTTTCTCATATTGGGCATAAAATAGCCCTGCAAAAAACAGAGAAACCTGCCGTAAAAATTTTTTCTGAATATCCTTATCCTGTTATGCATTCTGTATGAATCCGTCAGCCTGCTTTTCCATGCGCCCTCGCCTCTGGAAAAATCAAATTCCCTTGTTTTTAAAGTCGAACTGTCGCTTAAGACCCACAACATAAGAAGAGTGCCGGGAGAAAGTCGGGAAAAAGAATTATCATAGGCTATGCTGTAATTATATACCCTGCCGTTATAGTAATAATTATATATATACGCCGCGGGTTTATCGTCTACGTCCAGAAAAGACACGTCTATCTTTTCAGCGGGTGATAAAACATCCAGTAACTCTCGATGAAAAGCACCGCTTTCTCTTTCCGAGAAAATGCCGCTTTTTTTCTCGCCTTTCCAACTCCTGCTCTCTATGGCTTTCATGCATCGGAAAAGCTCATCCTTTTCGACTTCACTGTTGTTGTATCTTTTAAAATTAAAATCGAACGGATGGTTTTTGTTTTTTATTTTTTTTATCCTTCTGTTAAGTTTCTTGGCGAATATTTTTCGCATCCCTTCGATGTCTACTGAAAAATCCACGAAATAAGTCTTTTTACAGGGTCCCTTTATTTTCACCATGTCTTTGCCCTCGAGCCACTTCTCGAGAAGTCTGTAATTATCCGTATAATCGGCGATCTCTTCCAGGTCTATGTAATCCCACTCACGGCTCAGTCCCGTCGCGTATTCCATGAAAGCATTTATAGTTTCCTGCCTTCGTTCCCTTTTGAGGATAAAATCCATCCTGTCCGAAACCGAACTGCCTATAAAACAGAGTTTTCTGACCGGCATTCCCAGATACTGATCCTTTTTTATCATAAAAGGCGCTATCCCGAGGCAATTTCCTTCCTCGTCCGTTGCGGTCAGTATCTCAAGTCTTATAAATGAGGTGAAATTTTTTAGGAAGGCCGTTATCCATTCATGGCTCAGGAATTTATAGTCTGTTCCGTCATA
>CAZEGO010000088.1:0-6716 GCA_964511955.1 uncultured Planctomycetia bacterium
GCTCAGGAATATATTATCCACCCCACTGTCGAGAAACAGCGCTTCCCATGTATCTTTGTACCCGTATAGTTCGTTTATTTTTAGAATCTTATTTATACGCAACATCTTTTTCCCTTTTCAGCCATTTTCTCACATGAGTTTCCGAAAATTTCAATATCCTGCTCCTCGGGGACTTCCTGAATATGACCGCGTCGTATTTCTCGTGTATCCCGTTGAGCCAGAGAAATTTATAAGGAGGTAATCCCTTCAGGAGTTCTGCCCTGAGAAACCCGTCTTCGAACATCTTTTTTATAATGGCAAACATCAATATATTGCCGGGGGATATCTTCGCATAATCACTGTTATAAAAAGTATTGAACCCGTAAAAAATATTTTCGTAAATTATCCCTATTGTACCGGCTATAGGCGTACCTTTATGCTCCAAAAAAGATATTTCTATTTTTCCTTTTTTCGAAAAAGTATCCGCCAGGCATCCGAAAAAATCCCTGCTGTGCCGGTTGCATCCCAGTGCTATGCCTTTTTCGGCTTTCCAGCTCTTGAGACTAAGGTCCGTCATTTTTTTCAGGCCTTGCTCGAGCTCCCGCTCTTGCTCATGTCCGTATATACCTATGTTTACCCGTATATCCCCCTTTTTGGCTGCTAATCTTTCCGAACGCGCGAGATTTTTCCTGAACCTGGTCTTGCGAGAAGCCCAATAGCTCTTCCATCCGCACGCCATGTCTATGTAGGGATACGGATGGCCTTTTTTAACAATACATTCGTAGCCGCGTTTTGCCGATTCCTTTTTTATAGACTCTAAAAGAGGCTTATCGTCATTCAAATCCGTAAGGTCCAGAACGTCCCACACAGCCCTCAATTCGTCAAGCTTACCGAAAATCAATTCGATCGCTTTCTCTCTGTCGGACATTATCATAAAATTCGTCCGGTATATGAATTCTACCTTGCGCGCGGGAAGTCGGTTAAAAGGTTCCCGTGTAACGACAAAGGGCGCAAGCGCTATCGGCTTTCCGTTCCTGCGCACAAGAAAAATAAGAAGTTCTTTATTATATCCGTAGACACTCCACCAGTTCGACGACCAGTCAAAAAGCCTGAAAACATTGGATTTCTCATCGGCCGCAAGAAAATCCCAGTCTTTCCTCATGTCTCTGAATTTTTTTTCATGTATTACTTCGATACTGAAATCAGCCATCGGTTCCTACCTCTTTATATATGCGATACAGATTTTCCGTCACTTTATTTATGCTATACTCTTCGTTTATCTTTTTTCTCGCCTCCCGGCCCACCTTCTTTCTCGCAGAGGTCTCGAGCATAACGGCCTCTATCTTCTCGGCAAGCTGAAAAGGGTTATCTCTGTCTATTAAAATACCGTTCACTCCGTCATCCACTATGTGCGGTATGCCTCCTACCCGGGTAGCTATCACGGCCTTTCCCAGCGCCATTGCCTGTAAAAGCGCCAGGGGGGCTACGTCCTGATAGGACGGAAAAGCGAATATCGAGGCCTTTTTATATTCTTCCGCCAGCTCATTTTCATCCAGCCGGCCGGTAAATTCGATAATGCCATCGAGGCAGTTTTCGGAGATAAATCTTTTTATGTCCGCGTAAAAATCTTTTTCCAGAACAGGTCCCGCTATGACAAACTTAAGGCCGTTGATTTTCCGGCTGAGAGCTTTGGCGGACCGGACCAGGATCATCACTCCTTTTGCCTTACATATGTTTCCCGCGAATAACACCCTTTTTTCGTTTTCTTTTTCCCCGTTTTTTTTGAAATAAACATCCGACAGAGGGTTATTAAGTTCGTATATTCTCTTGTCAGGGAATCCTTTCAGGGAGTTTCTGGAATACGGATTGTTTACTATGATATTTTTCGCTTTTTTGAGGCACCTGATATATGTGTAATCCTGTAAATATCTTCTCATGGTCTCGATCAGTCCGTAAGATAATCCCCAATTGCAGTTCGAGATACCGTGAGTACTTACCAGGATATTGGGACGGTTTGTTTCCAGAGCGGCAAGGGTGTAATAACCGAACATATGAGTATGTATTATGTCCGGCTTTATTTCCCCGATCACTTCCCTTATCCTGCGCCTGGTCCTGGAATACAGGGTAAGGTTACCAAAATGCTTGTCCAGCCGTACTACATGCACTTTTTTTCCGTCGCGGATAAAATGAGCGGTTTTCTTTACGTGAGGACAGGCCGTAAGGATGTACATATCGATATCCGTAAACCTGGAAAGCCCCTTGGCCATATTTACCATGACGGCCTCTACGCCGCCGCTTATAATCCCGGTATCCTTATCTAAGGGGTATGGCCCCAGCATAATTATTTTCATTTTCCGTCTCCCTGATAATAGATACAATCTTTGAGCTCTCTCCGAACATAAAACCAAGACGCTTGACTATAGAAAACGGTAAAAAACTTAAAGCGAGCCCCGCCACAGCCTTCGGGTTCAGAAAACCCAAAGACAAAGAATCGAAAAAGGTCGCTCTTGCCTTGCGTTTATTGCCTTTTAAGAGATATATACAACCCATGCCGTAATATCTGCGCGACAATATATATTTTCGACTCTTCCTTGCCCCGAACACGCCGGCAAGAACAGCGCCCCTTGCTTTTGTAATGTCTTCCCTTTCCCCGCTTCTTCTTTGTTTCGCCAAATGTAACACCAGTTTAACTAATTCCGGTTGCGTGTAACCTTCTTTAAAGGTTACCCCTTTTTTATTAATTCTGTATTTGCATAAAAAATCGTCTAATATATGGATATCCGATACCTCGGAAAAGCGCAACGCCAGGTCATAGTCCAAAACACAGCCGCAGAAATCCCTATAGCCTCCTATGTTCTCGAAAATATCCCGCCTGAACATCATGGAGCTGTGCACGAACGGGTTTTCTTGCGATAAAAATTCTTTCAAATTCATCGTTCCGCTTAAGCCGGCAGGCATAACCCCCAGCAACTCCCCTTCCTCGTCTATAACAAAAGCTCTGCTTCCCACAAGACCCGTGTTTTTATTTTTATCCAAAAATTCCGATTGCCTTTTGAGTCTTTCCGGCATAGCAATATCGTCGGCGTCTATTTTTGCTATATATTCGCCTTTTGATAATTTTACGGCTCTGTTTATAGAAAAAGCCTGGCCTATGTTTTTCTCGTTTTCGACAAACTTTATCCTCTTATCGTTTTTAAAGTTCCTGACTATATCGGCGGTTTTATCGGTGCTGTAGTCGTTGACTATTATAAACTCGAAATCCTGCATGGTCTGACTCCGCACACTCTCTATCGTTTCTTTTAAGAACCTGTCTCCGTTGTATACGTTCAATATTACGGTAATTTTTATCATGACTATGCTTTCGCGAAAATATTTTTTATAGAGATTTTTCTTATCGTGGTTTTCAGTCTGTCTTTTTCCTCTTTGTCAAAAATAAACCCGGTTTTGAATATAAGCCATAAGACGGCGACCAGGACCCCGATGACCACCGGATTATTGGTGAAGAAAATCAAAGGCAGAATAAATACCATAAGGGTGTTCGGTTTCAGGTTAAGACCCTCTTTGCGGAACCAGGCCAATATAACTCCCAGTGTAAAGGCCGATGAAATCGCCGTAGCGGCAGCCGCGCCCAACAATCCATATACGGGTATTAACAGGTAATTCAGCCCGAGATTAATAACAAGGCCCGTAAGACTGCATACAAATCTTATATAAGTTTTTTCGATGATCTCGGCATAACCTCCCACCGTCCATACTATGCTGTTGAACAGCCAGAAGGCGCATAAAGCGCCCACCACCGTAACGGACTTGGTGTATTCCCCGCCGTATAAAAACGGAATCACGTAATCGCTGGCCAGGAATATACAGCACGCGCCTGCCAGGAGAAAAAGAGCGTTTGCTTTTACGGAAAGGTTCAGTCTGTTCATGGCTTTGTCTTTTTCGCCGTTCTCCCAGTCATTGCTCATGTTGGGAACCAGCACGTTCCCGGCCGCTAACCCGAAAGTAAAAATCACGCCGCTGATATTTGAGGCGACTGAATAAACTCCCGTATGAGCCAGATCCAGAAGACGCGTTATCATCCATTTATCGGTATATACAAAAAGAATGTAAACTACGGGATTTAACACATACCATACGGAAAAATTGAATATCCTTTTATAAAACCCTTTCTCGTTTATCGCGTCCGACTGTGACTTGAGATCCACAGCATGGCGGAAGAGTATAAAAACTGCAATGGCCGCGGCGGCCAAAAGAGACAATAAACTCGCCAGGATGATTGACACCGCCGCCTGTTTATACAGCGCGAACGACACGCCCAGGACCGTAAAAATCAAAAAATGAGCGAACTTTAACGCCGTTGACACTTTAAAGAATCTCAAGCCGTTAAAAGTTGCTTCGGCGTTTTCGAAAATCACGTACGGTATTATAATCAAAGAACATACGGCTATCAGGCCGGCATAGTTAGCGTTGCCGTAAATAAAATTGGAAAAAAATTCGCTGTTTAAAAAACATACGAACGCTATGACAAGACTACCCGCTACGCCTATGGAATAAGTCCTTTTCAGAAAATCGCGCAGGCTCTTCTTTTTCTCGTAACGGGGGATATATCTGCCGAAACACGAGGGTATTCCGAGTTTAGCCAGCGTTACTATAAGGGGCGTAAAGAAAAAAGCCAGAGTGTATATGCCGTATTCTTTGGGCCCCAAAAGACGGGCAAAAAGCACCCCTCTGCCGACTCGTATAAACTGCTCGACGACCTTAAAGGCGGTAATAATACTCACCGATTCCAGCATATTTTCTTTGGTAAAAAATCTCTTTAAAGGCATTCGTCCTCCGTTAAAACTTCATGCTGCATGCCGCATATAATGCCCGCGTATATGAATAAAAGGGAATTTATCAACTCAAAATATCTCATATCTATAAATACCGCATTGATGACGTACAGAGGTATAAAAGCCCAGAACACCGCCGTTAAATTTCGTTCGGAAATTCGGAAATCCCCGAGACGCCTGTACAGCAAAACGCTTCTTTTGAGTATGGAAAAATATATGAATAATATAAGTCCAAAGCCCACAAGCCCCATTTCGGCCAATATACCCACGAAAGTATCATGCGCCTTAAGTTCCCTGTTGTGAAAAGACACGAAATCGAGTTTTTCGTAATACTCCGGCGCTTTCTCGAAAAAACGTCCGAAGCCGGCCCCAAATAAAGGGTTATGAAAAAACATATTAAAAGACGTCATGTAAAGATTCAACCTGTCATAAACCGGTTTCCGGGAGTTAGTACGCTCCAGTGCAAAAGCTATGGTATCGTCATTGAGAACGAACGACAGGCTGAAAATAACCGCCAGGCACACTATAAAAATAACGGCCAGGAAAGCCTGTCTTCGTCTTTTTAAAAAGAAAATGCAGACCGTGGTAAATCCGGCAAAGGCAGCGAGCCAGCACCCTCTCGTATAAGTGAAAAAAACCGCTATGGGTGTCAGAAAAAGCATCACCATGGCTGTTATTTTAGAAAAAATTTTCCGCTCATGATGGAATATAAAATAAAAGGCCGACAAAAAAACCATACCCAGAAACGTGCCGTTCACCGCTGCCTGCACAAAAGGACCTCTCGCCCTGCCGAAATGTATCCCGAAATAGGGGTTCAATATATATTTCGGCCATACCAGACTATCCATCCTATAATGTTCGGCCATCGCGGTGAACACTAAATATGTTCCCGTAAACATTATGAACTTTAGAAAACCTTCTCTTTTTTTATTATCATCGTAAACATTTTTGGCGATAAAAAACATAGTGAACGGAAATATGTAGCCCGTCAAAAGCTCTCCTATATTAAGCCTCCCTCCCTGTTTGACAATGAGCCCGGAGACGAACATGGATATTACGGCCATGAAACAAAATATAAACATCGAGTATTCTATGCCGGTCAAAGGTTTTATTCTGAGTCTTTTAGTCAATACGTTAAGCGCTATCACGAAACATAAAAACAAGAACAATATTCTGTCTATGGAGAGATCCGGGAATAAGGAATCCGCCAAATCCAGCCTGTAATATTTAAAAAATATTATGGACAGTAACCATACGTATATACCCTTGGTGTAATCCCTGGACATCACGAAAAACAGCAGTAAAAAGCCCGCCAGGGCACCCTGGATAATTATAAGATTCTGAGCCGTTAATAAAGAAGAAACACTCATAGCAACCTCAATATAAAGATTCGAAGATTATTCCGTCCAGATACAGATTTCTGTCCTCCCCGGTGGACGGGTTATAATAATCATTATCGTAAGATACGGTTATGATATTATAAGGATGGCTTACTATCGCTATCCCCTTATATTTTTTCCAACGCGCCGAATTTACAAAGGTGTCCACGACCTCTCTGCCGTTGAATTTTATATTAAAATGCGGCCATATATCGTTCGCGATTTGTCCTCTGGCGCGTATATTAACTTCATAAATACCTTCGGGCAATATCAATCTCAGGCCTTCGGAAAATTCCCTGTTCAAATTTTTTTCAAAAGGCACTTTGAGGGTAAATCCGTCTTTTTTAAAATTAAGATCCGCCTGAACCTCGTTAAATCCGGATATGGATGATATCTCGTCTTTGGGATATTTATCCCTGGAAAACGCCCTGGATATCTTATGACTGAGATAATAACCTTCCACGCCTGATGGGTTCGCCTTTACGGCCTTGTCGGAGAACTTTTTGGCTAACGCATCATACCCCTT
>CAZEGO010000089.1:0-6670 GCA_964511955.1 uncultured Planctomycetia bacterium
AAGACAAATATGGACGAATTCGCGTTCGGGTCATCCACCGAGACCTCATGCTATGGGCCCACCAGAAACCCATGGGATACGGACAGGATACCCGGCGGGTCGAGCGGAGGATCGGCCGCGTGTGTAGCCGCAAATGAAGCTATTTTTGCGCTTGGCTCGGACACGGGGGGCTCTATAAGACAGCCGGCTTCCTTTTGCGGCGTAGTCGGGTTGAAACCTACTTACGGAAGGGTGTCCAGATACGGTTTGATAGCGTTTGCGTCATCTCTGGATCAGATCGGCACCCTGACAAAAGACGTGCGCGACGCCGCTTTACTGCTGAAAGCCATTGCCGGCTATGATCCCATGGATTCCACTTCCGCACCCAAAGACGTCCCGGATTATCCCGCTGCCATCTCTAAGGATATAGAAGGACTCAGGATAGGTATCCCCTCCGAGTATTTTATCGAAGGGGTTGATCCCGAGGTAAGAGAGAGAGTTTTAAACGCAATAAAAAAACTGGAGGAGCTTGGCGCGGTTTGCGAAGACGTCAGCCTCCCGCACACTAAATACGCTGTCAGCGTTTACTATCTTGTGGCTACTGCTGAGGCCGGTTCTAACCTGGCCAGGTTCGACGGTGTGCAGTACGGAATGCGTTCCGACCGGGCAAAGTCCGTAATAGAGATGTACAAAAAGACGCGAAGTGAAGGCTTTGGAGACGAGGCGAAGCGAAGAATTATTCTGGGCACTTTTGCTCTTTCGAGCGGTTATTACGACGCTTACTATCTCAGGGCTCTAAAGGTGAGGACTCTCATTAAAAAAGATTTTGATAACGTGTTTCAAAAATATGACGCAATAGTGACGCCTACTTCGCCTACGCCGGCTTTTAAGCTCGGCGAAAGGACGGATGATCCGCTTACCATGTATCTTTCCGATATATTCACTATTTCGGCGAATTTGGCGGGAATCCCGGGAATATCGATCCCGTGCGGGTTCACTAAACAGGGATTGCCCGTTGGCCTTCAGGTCCTGGGCAAAGCATTTGACGAGGAGACTATTCTGAGAATAGCTTATAATTACGAGCAGGCAACGGAATGGCGTGTGTTAGGGGCAAGGCACAAGAGATAAAAGACAAGGGGTAAGGGGTGGATTACGATACTGTTATAGGGTTGGAAGTTCACGTTCAGCTTAAGACCGGGAGCAAGGTGTTTTGCGGTTGCTCCACGGCTTTCGGCTCGCCTCCGAATACCCAGACCTGTCCCGTCTGCCTGGGGTTTCCCGGCACATTGCCTGTGCTGAACAGGGATGCTCTTAAGCTGGCGGCCAAAGTAGCGCTGGCCCTTAACTGCCGCATAGCTAACGTCATTCGTTTTGACAGAAAAAATTATTTTTATCCCGATCTCCCCAAGGCGTATCAGATTTCGCAATTCGCTCAGCCTTTATCCGAAAAAGGTTACTTACCCATAAAGACCCCGGACGGGGATAAGAAAATCGCCATAACCCGTGTCCATCTCGAAGAAGATACAGGCAAGCTTTTTCATGAGCAGGGATCGAGTCTCGTGGATTATAACCGTTCCGGAGTCCCGCTGCTTGAGATAGTGAGCGAACCGGATATAGCTTCGCCCGAGGAGGCATACGCTTATCTTGTATCGCTTAAAGCCATTTTGAGATACATAGGCGTCTCGGACTGCAACATGGAAGAAGGAAGCCTGCGCTGCGACGCCAATATCTCCCTGAAAGAGAAAGGTTCGGAAGTCTTAGGGACAAAGACCGAAATAAAAAACATGAATTCTTTCAAGGGGGTACGGGCCGCTCTCGAATACGAAGGAATACGTCAGCAGGATGTCATTAAGGCCGGCGGCAGGATAACTCAGGAAACCAGGCTTTACGATTCCTCCGCTGGCGTTACTGAATCCATGAGATCCAAGGAAGAGGCTCATGACTACAGGTATTTTCCCGAACCCGACCTTGTTCCTTTTGATTTTGACGAGAAGTTTCTCGCTCAGGCCAAAGAAGACCTTCCCGAATTGCCCGAAGAGCGAAAAAAGAGATTCATCGCGCAATACGGGCTTTCCGAGTATGATGCTTCGGTCATGGTGAGCGAAAAAGCGTTCGCGGATTATTTTGAGGAAAGCCTCTCGTTCTATGGCAACGCCAAAACCGTGGCTAACTGGCTCATGGGAGATATAGCGGCTTACGCAAAGGAAAAAGGGTTAACCGCGGACAGTATAAATCTTAAATCCGAATATTTCGCCGAAATGCTCAAAATGATAGACGACGGGAGCATAAGCGGAAAAATCGCGAAGACCGTTCTCGCCGAGATGCTGGATACCGGTAAGCCGGCCAGCGCGGTAGTCAAAGAAAAAGGTCTTGAGCAGATTTCGGACGAAGGCCGGATAGGAGAAGTAATAGATCGGGTCATATCGGAAAACGAGAAAATAGTAAATGATTTCAAAAGCGGCAAAGAGAACGCTCTTATGGCTCTTGTGGGGAGGGTCATGGGAAAGACGAGAGGAAAAGCCAATCCCAAAAAAGTCAACGACCTGTTAAGAAAAAAACTGGCGGCGTAGTTTTATTATACGAAAGGAGAAGCATGAAAAAGGCATTGATTTTTATATTGACGGGCGGAATACTGGCGTCGGCCGTGTTTTTTTACGGCCTGTCGTTCGCGGAAAAAGAACCGGATAATCTCTATAAGGAGCTCGAACTTTTCTCCGACGCCGTAAGCATCATAAGGTCGGACTACGTCGAAAAGCCGAACACGAAAGACCTTATTTACGGTGCCCTGAAAGGCATGCTGTCGTCCCTGGATCCTTACAGCCAGTTCATGAATCCGGATACTTACAATGAGATGAAGATAGATACGGAAGGAGAGTTCGGCGGAGTAGGCATAGAGATAACGATAAAGGACGACCTTCTCACTATAATTTCGCCCATAGACGGGACACCGGCGTATGAAGTCGGCCTCGAGGCGGGAGACAAGATAGTAAAAATAGACGGCGAGCTTACAAAGGATATAACACTCATAGAGGCCGTCAAGAAGCTGAGAGGGAAACCCGGTACGGACGTGGATGTAAGTATTTTGAGAGAAAACGAAAAGAAACTCCTGGACTTTACCATAACCCGTTCGATAATAAAACTCGAGAGCATCAAAAAGGCAGAGGTGATAGACGACCATATCGGATACATACGCCTTATTGAGTTTCAGGAAAAGACAAATCGGGACCTTGAGAGGAGCCTGAGAGATCTCGAGGCACAGGGCATGAAGGGCCTGATACTCGACATCAGAAATAATCCCGGCGGTTTATTGGACGCGGCCGTGGATGTCTCGCAAAAATTCATCGAGCGGGGCGAGGTTGTCGTTTCCATAAAAGGTCGCCTTGGGGAGCAAAATTATATATTTAAATCAAAGGACGGCACCAAACATCTTGACTTCCCTATGGTGGTGCTGATCAACGGCGGAAGCGCGTCCGCGTCGGAGATAGTCGCAGGCGCCATCCAGGATCACAAAAGAGGAATAATAATAGGCACTCGCAGTTTCGGTAAGGGTTCGGTGCAGACGGTTGTGCCTCTGTCGGACGGATCGGCCGTAAGGTTGACTACCAGTAAATACTATACACCCTCGGGGCGCAGCATACACGAGGATGGCATAGCTCCGGATATAACCATAGAGTACGAAAAAGTCGAAAAAGACGAAGACGGGGAGGGGAAGATAGATATATTCGAGCAATTGCTTGAGAAGAAAGAGAAAGAAAAACTCGAAAAAGACAAGGCCGAGACCGAAAAGAGACTGCGGTACGATAATCAGGTGCTCAGCGCGATAGATGTCCTGAAAGGGATTATTATATACAGGCAGAAAGGATAAACGTGTTAGTATTAGGGGTGGAAACATCCTGCGACGAGACCGCTGCGAGCGTGGTTGGGAACGGGAAGAATATACTTTCTAACGTCATTTCCTCCAGCATGCGCCATCACAGAAAATTTGGAGGGGTGATACCCGAGATTGCCACTCGGCATCACGTCGAAAATATCGATAGGGTTGTAAAAAAAGCACTCGATGATGCTGATATCGCCAGAGAGGAGTTGAGCGCGATTGCGGTGACTCAGGGGCCGGGACTCGCGGGAGCGCTTCTGACCGGCATATCATTCGCCAAGTCCATGTCATACGCTTTAGGTATTCCGCTTCTGGCCGTGGATCATCTTAAAGCGCATATATACGCAGCCCTGATGTTCGATGAGACTCCTGATTTTCCTTTCCTGGGCCTTGTAGTGTCCGGCGGGCATACGACATTAAGCGTTGTCATGGATTATTATGACTTTAAAGTCATCGGAGAGACTCTCGATGACGCCATAGGAGAGGCTTACGACAAAGTGGCGAGGATACTCGGATTAGGGTATCCCGGAGGCCCGGAAATAGACAGGCTTGCAAAAAAGAGTGCGGCCAGCCGTTTGAAATATAACTGCAGATCGGTTAAAGGGTCTCTCGATTTCAGCTTCAGCGGGGTAAAGACAGCTGTTCTGTATTCGACGAGAGATGTTAAACACCTTGATACGGCCAAAAAAGCCGAGATAGCCTCGTCTTTTCAGGAAGCTGTGCTGGGAGTTATAGTGGAAAACGTCCTGAAGGCTGCGAAAGAACGGGGATTACACGACCTGGTCATAGGAGGCGGGGTAAGTGCGAATTCCAGGTTAAGAGAATTGGCGGCACAGAAAATTTCTTCCTCCGGCGTAAAGGTCTTCTTTCCGCCTTTTTCTCTGTGTTCGGATAACGCAGCCATGACGGCAGGCTTAGGATATCATCTTTTGAAACGGGATCTCGTAGCGGGTCCGGACCTGACCGCTAAAGTCTAATGCGGATTTATTCAAGGAGGCATGATGCTTACTGATGCTCAAATAGTTTTCAGGCTTTTTATCGGGGCTGTCCTGGGAGGGCTGGTCGGCATAGAAAGAGAAAAGCATAATAAAAAAATCGCGGGATTTCGTACCCACATAATTGTGTGTCTGGGCTCGGTGCTTGTAATGTTGGTTTCTATGCACATATTCGAGATATACGGCGGACGGGTTCAGGCTGATCCGGCCAGGATAGCCGCGGGCGTAATAACCGGTATAGGTTTTTTAGGCGCCGGCACCATTATGCGCTCCAGTGAATCTATAACCGGGCTTACCACAGCCGCCAGCTTATGGACCGTGGCGGGGATCGGATTGGCTGTGGGGTGCGGCTTCTATGTGGCCGCGTACGCTACGACAGTCGTCGTTTTAGTGACACTTCATGTTTTAAATAAATTACCTTTTGAGAAAAAGAGAAAAAAGGATAGAAATTAAGTCCGCCTTAAGCGGGTCAGCCTCAGGCGGAAATTCAACTATTGAGCATAACTTATGTTTACTCTGTTTCATAGGTTATGTCTTTATTAAGGGGGTAAAATATGGGAAGGAGAGACAGGAACCAGGAGAAGATACTGGATGTTGATGCCAGCATGCAGGGAACCCTGGTTTTCAAGGATCCGGTCAATCTCAGGATAAACGGAAATTTCGAAGGGAGGCTGGACACCAAAGGAAGCCTTGCTATAGGAGAAAACGCCAGTGTGAGAGCCGATATAACGGGCGAAGAAATATCCATAAGCGGCAAAGTTACCGGAAGCATCATAGCTAATAAAATATTGAAGATCCTCTCCCCCGCGCATATCGTAGGAGATATTACCTCACCGGCGCTCAGCGTAGAGACGGGAGCCGTACTGCAGGGAAAATGCCAGATGCTAAGCCACCCCAGCCAGAAAGGCCGCGTATTTAACGTAGACGAACTGGCTAAATACCTGGAAGTGGAAGTCTCGAATATAAAGAATTGGGCAAATAGCGGGAAGATACCGGCTTTTAAGGACGGAAACGAGTGGCGTTTCGACAGAGCCATGGTAGACGAGTGGATAGCTAAGGAAAAAGCAGCGTAATAAACCGACAATGATGAAAAAATTTTTGACGCTGAAAGAGGCGTCCGAATACATGGGCGTCGAAGATTTCGAAATGGAAAGGATCATCGCGGAAAACAGGCTGCCTCTTTATAAAATCGGCGGCGTCTACACAAGAGTGCGGGTCGATGACCTGAATGCCTTTATGCGCTGTTCGCCCCGGAGGGAAAAGCAGGCGAAAAATAAATCCTCCTTCGCCGACCGCATAAAAGATTTTTTTTACTTCAATGACTTCTATATACTCTCGTTTCTGGCCATAACCGCGATACTATACTTGATTCTGAGATAATCTTTATGAGTTCAGCCAAATCCATTAAAAAAATCCTGAGAGACCTCAGGGCCGGCAAGATCAGCCCCGGGAAAGCCTATGAACAGCTCAGGGAGCTGCCTTACTCGGATCTTGATTTTGCCAGGATAGATCATCACCGGTCCATCAGAAAAGGTTTCGGGGAAGTGATTTACGGACCCGGCAAAACACCCGAACAGCTTAAAGCCATAATCGAAAAAATAGTCGACAAGGAAGGTGACGTGCTGATCACCAGGTGCGCCAAGGATAAATTCCTTAAACTCAGGAAGAACTTTCCTTTTTTAAAATTTAACGAGCAGGCCAGGATAGTCTATGCCAAAAAAAGGAAACCGACCGGAAAAAAAACCGTCCTTATACTGACTGCCGGTACGGGAGATATACCGGTGGCCGAGGTACCCGGAGTAACTCTGGAGGTAATGGGTAA
>CAZEGO010000090.1:0-6662 GCA_964511955.1 uncultured Planctomycetia bacterium
GGGGAAAAACATTTTTATCCATGCCTTGTATTTCATGTCTCATGTTTCCTGTCGCATGCCGCTATTTCTTATACGGCATCCCCCAAACCTTAATAAAGCCTTCCGCGACTGTCCTGTCGAATTTATCTCCGGCCTCATACGTGGCCATTTCCTTTTTATAAAGAGATTGCGGGGATTTCCTTCCCACCACCGTAACGTTACCTTTTAAAAGTTTCAGCCTCACTGCTCCGGTAACGTTTTTCTGCGTCTCATCGACAAAAGAATCCAGGGCTTTTCTTAAAGGCGTGAACCACAGGCCATAGTAAACAAGGTCAGCGTATTTAAGCGAAATTTTTTCCTTATAATGCAAAAGCTCCCTGTCGAGTACCAGAGCCTCGAGGTCTTTATGGGCCTTATGCAGAATCCATCCCGCGGGGGCCTCGTATATCTCTCTCGATTTTATACCCACGAGCCTGTTTTCTACCAGGTCGGTTCTGCCTATACCGTTTTTACCGCCTATCTTATTAAGTTTCTCTATAAGAGTGACCCTGTCATATTTTTTTCCGTTTATCTTTACCGGCACCCCCTTCTTAAACTCTATATCCACATAGGCAGCCTTGTCCGGAGCCTTCTCAGGGGCCTGCGTCATTTTATACGCGTCATCCGGCGGTTCGTTCCACGGGTCCTCGAGCAGTCCGCACTCTATGCTGATACCCCAGATATTTTGATCGAGACTGTAAGGGCTCTTTTTGGTGACATCGATATCTATGCCGTGTTTTCTGGCGTACTCTATCTCCTCTTCTCTTGAAAACATGTCCCATTCTCTGAGAGGGGCGATTATTCCCAATCTGGGAGCCAGAGCCATGAAAGTCGTTTCAAACCTTACCTGGTCGTTCCCTTTTCCGGTACAGCCGTGAGCCAGATATGAAGCCTTTTCTTTTCCGGCTATCCTTACCTGGCCTTCCGCTATTATGGGCCTCGAAAGCGAAGTCGCTAAAAGGTATTTCGATTCGTACACCGCGCCGGCTTTGAGCGATTTAAAAACGAAATCCGCCGCGAATCTGTCTTTAAGATCGTCTATGTATACTTTAGAAGCCCCGGCGGAAAAAGCCCTTTTTTCGAGTTTTTTAAAATTACCCCCCTGCCCTACGTCTGCCACATAGGCGATAACGTCATATCCCTTATCTACAAGCCATCTTACGGCCACCGATGTATCCAGCCCGCCGGAATAAGCTAAAACTACCTTTTTGTTTTTCATGTCTTCTCCTTTAATAACTTAACCAGAATAGCCTTCTGCATATGAAGCCTGTTTTCGGCCTGATCTATCACTATAGAATGTTTCCCGTCCAGCACCTCGTCGGTAATTTCTTCGCCCCTGTGGGCCGGCAGGCAATGCATGACTACGGCATCTTTCCCTGCCATACCGAAAATCCCGGAGTTAAGCTGATAAGATTTAAAATCCCTGAATCTTCTTTCCTTTTCCTTCTCCTTGCCCATGCTGATCCAAACGTCGGTATACAAAACATCGGAATTTTCGGCCGCTTCTTCCGCTGAGGAACAGACCGTAACGACTTCCGAGGCGCTTTTGAGGATATTTTTATCCGGCTCATAGCCTTTGGGACAGGCTATTTTTATTTTTATACCTGTTTTCACGCAGCCGTTCAAAAGCGAGTTAAGTACATTGTTCCCGTCGCCTATGAAAGATAAAGTGATATCCTTAAATCCTTTTTTTTCCTTAATGGTAAAGAGGTCGCTCAGTACCTGACAAGGATGTAAAAGGTCCGTCAAGCCGTTTATAACCGGTACCCTGGAGTGTTCGGCCATCTCGAACAGTTTATCATGAGAGAAAGTCCTTACCACCATGGCGTCCAGATACCTGGACATGACACCCGCGGCGTCTCTGACACTCTCCCTCCTGCCCAGTTTTATCTCCTCGGCTCCCAGGTAAATAGCCTGGCCGCCGAGCTCATACATTCCTACCTCAAAAGAAACCCTCGTCCTCATGGAGGGCTTCTCGAATACGAGGCCGAGCGTCTTGTTTTTTAAAAATCTTTCGTGAGTCTTTCTGTTAGCTTTAAGCGACGCGGCTAAATCAAAAAGCTCGTCCATATCGGCAGTGCTTATGTCATTAAGCGAAATTAAATCTTTCATCACATCACCTTATCCAGAATCAGTACGGCTCTGTCTATCTGTTTTTTGGTAACTATCATGCCGGGCATAATCCTCAATACGTTGCCGTGCGTACAATTTATAAGCAGTCTGCTCTCGAAACATTTACCGACTATTTCGGCACCTTCCCGCGACAGCTCCATAGCTATCATGAGCCCCATGCCTCTGACTTCCTTTATAATTTCCTTTTTTTTCTGAAGCTCTTTCAACCTCGATACAAGGTATTCCCCCATAGTGACGGTGTTATTCAGCAGCGATTCTTTGTTTATCGCATCGAATACCGCCAGCGCCGCACTGCAGGCTATGGGACTGCCGCCGAAAGTTGAAGCGTGCATACCCGGCTTTAAAACATCCTGAAATTTTTCCGACGCAGCCATGGCCCCTATGGGAATCCCTCCCCCGAGCGACTTAGCCAGAGTCATTACGTCGGGCTCCACGCCGTAATGCTGAAAACAGAACATCTTCCCGGTCCTGCCCATACCCGTCTGCACCTCGTCAAAAATCAATACGAGGTCTTTCTCGTCGCATATTTTCCTGACCCTCTCTAAATATTCCCGGGAAGCAATATTAATCCCTCCTTCGCCCTGTATAGGCTCCAGCATAACAGCGGCCGTCTTATCGGTAATAGCGTGTTCAAGGGCCTTGATATCGTTAAAAGGTACGTATTTAAAGCCTTTCGGTAAAGGCTCGAAGCCTTTCTGGTATTTTGGCTGAGCCGTAGCGGTTATGGTCGTAAGAGTCCTTCCGTGAAAAGAATTTTCCATGGTTATTATTTCGTTCCTGCCTTTCGGATTCCCGTAAGCCCTCACCAGTTTAACGGCACCCTCGTTAGCTTCCGCTCCGCTGTTACAAAAGAATACCTTTCCCGGGAAAGAATGTTCTATTATTTTTTGCGCAAGTTTACCCTGTAGCATATTGTAATAATTGTTCGGGACGTGTATTATTTTTTTCAGGTAATTCCTTACCGCGTTAACTACCTTCGGATGACAATGCCCCAGGCCGCTGACCGCCCATCCCGGAAAAAAATCCAGATACTCGTTGCCATCCAGGTCCCACACCTTAAGGCCTTTCCCTTTCACGATTACCACCGGGGTCCTTGTGTAGGTGCCTATCACATATCTATCATACTGCTCTATAAGTTGTTTTGTATTCATTTATACCTTCCTCGCCCTGATTATTTCGGTGCCTACGCCTTTATCCGTAAAAATCTCAAGCAAAAGACTGTGCGGAATCCTACCGTCTATAATGTGAGTTTTCGGGACTCCCTTTTCTATGGAATTAGTACATGCCTTTACCTTGGGTATCATGCCGCCGTGTATGACTTTTTTCTTTATAAGCATATCGACTTCCTCGATACTTAGCGTAGATATAAGACTGTCCTCATCGCCCTTCTCTCTCATGATCCCCTGTACGTCGGTAAGCAGAACGAGTTTCGCGGCTTTCAGTGAACCGGCTATCTCGGAAGCCACGTCGTCCGCGTTGACATTATAGTGCTTACCGTCCGGCCCTATGCCTACGGGGGATATCACCGGCACGGACCTGGGCCTCACGGCTTTCCTTATCACTTCTGTTTTTATTTGGTCCACTTCGCCGACATACCCCAGTTTTTTCTGATCCTTATGCTGTCTGGTCAGTATAACGTCTTTTTCGAAAGTATTCAAGCTGTGAGCTCTTCCGCCCAGTTTTTTTATCTCGTCTGCTATACCGTGATTGACGCCGCTCAATACCTCGTCTACGACTTTCATGTCTTCTTCTGTAGTGACTCTGAGGCCGTCCCTGAACTTAATCTGCTTACCCGTCTTTTTCAACTGTTCGTTTATAAAAGGCCCTCCTCCGTGGACAAGCACCGGCCTGATACCTACGTAACTCATGAATACTATATCCTGTAAAACACCTTTTTTTATTTCCGGATTCACCAGCGCGCTGCCACCGTATTTTATCACGAATATCTTATTGGTGAATGTTTTTATATACGGCAGGGCTTCTATCAATACGCTGGATTTTCTTATCGCCTGTTTCATGTCTCATACTCCGCGTTTATTCTCACGTAATCTTCCGTAAAATCGCAGGTCCAAACCGTAGCCGATTTTTTGCCCGAATTTACATCCACCGTGATTTCTATCTCTTTCCTCTTAAACATGCCCCTTAAAGTTTTATGGTTCTTCACCGTGCCCCGCCCTCTTTCCATCACCTGTTTTTTTCCGAAATATATGTCCAGTTTACCCTGCTTAACCCCGGCTCCGGCTGAACCCGCGCTCGCGGCGACTCTGCCCCAATTAGGGTCGCCGCCCGCTATCATGGTCTTCACCAGGTTCGAATTCGCTATACGCCTGGCAATTTTATCCGCGGTCTTCTCCGTATTTGCGTTCTTGACGGTTACCTCAACGAATTTAGTGGCACCTTCCCCGTCCAGCACTATTTTTTTTGCCAGATTCTTAGCCACGGTTTTTAAGGCGTCCAAAAACTTGACGTACGTTATGCTGTTTTTTCTTATTATCTTATTTCCCGCAAAACCGTTGGCCAGTATAAACGCGCTGTCATTGGTGCTCGTGTCCCCGTCGACCGTAATCCTGTTGAAAGAATCTCTCACGGCTTCTTTAAAAGCGTCCCTTAAGGCCGTCTTATCCACGCACGCGTCCGTCGTGAAAAAAGCAAGCATTGTAGCCATATCGGGGTGTATCATCCCTGACCCTTTTACCGCTCCGCCTATGGTTATCAGGTTTCCTCCTATCGGGATCTTAACCGCGGTCTCTTTCGCTACCGTATCCGTGGTCATTATGGCTCTGGCGAATTTAGTACCGCTTTTATAATCCAGATTTTTTACTAACTGTTTTATTTTTGAGGCTATTTTGGTTATAGGTAAAGGTTTGCCGATTATACCCGTGGAACCGACAAGTATTAATTCTTTATTAACCCCGAGTCCTTCGGCGGCCAAAGCTATCATCCTGCCTGCGTCTTTTATTTCGCTCTCACCTACACAGCAGTTAGCGTTTCCGCTGTTGACTATAACAGCCTGCGCTATTCCTTTTTTCGCGGCCTTCTCACTGACGGTCACGGAACCCGACCTTATTCTGTTTGTCGTAAAGGTCGCTGCACAGAACGCAGGAAATTCCGAAAATAAAAGGGCCAGATCGTCTCTTCCTCTTTTTTTTATACCGCAATTTAAAGCGCTGGCCGAAAATCCCCCGGGCGACAGGACGCCGCCTCTTATCGCTCTCATTTTTTTATAATCCCGTTTTTTCATCGAACCCATACATTATATTCATGTTCTGAACTGCCTGTCCGCTGGCGCCTTTAACGAGGTTATCGATGGCGCTGGTTACCACGGCAAGTGATTTGTCCGGAAAAATATTTACGGATATGTCGCAGAAATTGGACCTTACCACATTCCTTGTATCTGCCGAAATACCGGCCCCGGATATTCTGACAAAATACTCTCCCTCATAAAAATCCTCGTATAACTTTAAAGCGTCCCGCGTGTTTATTTTCTTTTTTAGCCTGAGGTAAACAGTGCTCAGTATGCCTCTTTCCATCGGTACCAGATGAGGGACAAAGTTTATTTTTACTTCCGACCCGCCCAATATAGCTAACTCCTGGTCTATCTCGGGCATGTGCCTGTGCGAATTCATTTTATAGGCCTTGAAACTGTTCTGAATTTCGGTAAACATAAGCGCCTGCGAGGGGACCCTCCCGGCGCCGCTTACGCCTGACTTGGAATCGGAAATTATACCATCGGTATCCGCGATCTTTTCTTTTACAAGAGGCGCGCATCCCAGTATTATACTGGTGGGATAACAACCGGGGTTAGCTATAAGAGATGCGCTTTTTATTTCTTTTCTGTAAAACTCGGGCAACCCGTATACGGCCTTTGATATGTATTCCGGGCATTCGTGCTTAACCTCGTACCATTTCTCGTATACGTTGAGGTCTCTTAGCCTGAAATCCGCGCTCAGGTCTATGACTTTTTTGCCGGCTTTTAAAAAAGTCGGTGTGAAAGACATGGAAACTTTGTGCGGGAGCGCCATAAAGACGCAATCGCACTTTTTAGATAACTCGTCCGCCTGAATATCCCCGCAGTCGAGATTAAGCCTGTTCTTTATCCATGGATATAGATTAGATATATGGGTAGTATCCAGCTTGGCTGCTAAAGCGGTAATCCGGACTTCGGGATGGTTTAAAAGAATCTTAAGAAGTTCCTCTCCCGCGTAACCGCTGGCCCCCATTATTCCGACTTTTAACATTTACGCCTCCTCAATAAATACATACCTTATGGAACAAAGTGAATATAAGTTATATGTCTGGTTTGAGTCCGCCAACGTTCTGCGGCCGACTCAAAGCTTTCTGTTTTACAGTAATAACGCTTTTAACTTACGGCTCATTATAAAATAAAAACGCCTACCCTGTCAATTGATTTCTCGTCGGGAAATCGACAGGATAGGCGTTTTTATCGGTGACGGGTGAAAGGTATTTAGTGTAAAGTTTGATATTTACCTTACACCTAGGACCTCACACTT
>CAZEGO010000091.1:0-6546 GCA_964511955.1 uncultured Planctomycetia bacterium
TCCGCTTCAGGGACAGTTTTTAACTTATTCACATATCCGGAAAGGAGACATGATGTCCGATACAAGCATTAAAAATATAGTCGGAAGAGAAATTTTAGACTCAAGGGGTAATCCCACGGTGGAGGTGGACGTCACTTTAGAGTCAGGTATTATGGGCAGAGCCGCCGTGCCCAGCGGAGCGTCTACCGGGGAGCATGAGGCTGTCGAACTCAGGGACGGGGACAAGAAACGATATATGGGTAAAGGCGTTCTTAAGGCGGTGGCCAATGTTAACGGCGAACTGAACTCGGCCCTTAAAGGGAAGGATGCCTCAAACCAGGAAGCGCTCGACAGAGAGATGATAAAATTGGACGATACCGAAAATAAATCCCGTCTCGGCGCGAACGCGATATTGGGCGTATCTATGTCCGCGGCCAAAGCAACGGCGATATTTAAAAAAATCCCTCTCTATACATATCTAGGCGGCGAAAAAGCCAATCTCCTTCCCGTACCTATGATGAACATAATGAACGGCGGAGCCCACGCAGATAATAACGTGGATCTTCAGGAATTCATGATTATGCCCAAAGGCGCCGGAACTTTTTCGGAAGGCCTGAGGATGGGTTCCGAAATATTCCAGAACCTTAAAAAGATTCTGAAAGAGAAAAAACTCTCCACGGCCGTTGGAGACGAGGGAGGCTTCGCACCTGACCTCAAGTCAAACGAAGAGGCGATAGAAGTGATTCTTCAGGCCATAGATAAGGCCGGATACAAAGCCGGAAGCGACGTATTTATAGCGCTTGACCCGGCATCCAGCTCTTTTTATGAAAACGGTAAATATATGCTCAGGGCAGAGGCTGAACCCCAAAAATCAGCTTCGGATATGGTAGATTTCTATGCCGATTGGACATCCAGATATCCCATATGCTCTATCGAAGACGGATTGGCCGAAGATGACTGGGACGGTTGGAAACAGCTGACCGACAAAATCGGCGGGAAAGTTCAGATAGTGGGTGACGACCTGTTTGTTACCAACACCAAACGCCTGCAGATGGGTATAGATAAAAAGGTCGGGAACTCCATACTTATAAAGGTTAATCAGATAGGTACTCTTACCGAGACTATAGAAGCTATAGAACTTGCCAGGAAAAACGGATATACCGCAGTGGTATCGCATCGTTCGGGAGAGACAGAAGATACCACTATATCCCATCTGGTAGTGGCCATGTGTACCGGTCAGATAAAGACTGGTTCCATATGCAGGACAGACAGGATATGTAAATATAACGAACTTTTAAGGATAGAAGAAGATCTGGCAGATAACGCCAAATACGCAAGCTTACCATGGCCAAAATAAAAATCAAACCGTTCTATGTCGTAATAGCCATAGCGCTTATAATCATATTCCTCCCGGGATACGCTAAATTCATGGAACTTCAAGCGAAAAGCGAGTGGCTTGAAAAAGAGATAGAGAGGATGGAAAAAGAGAATATCCGGCTTTATAACGAGAAGCTGAAGCTTGAGAAAGACATAAATTATATAGAAAAAGTAGCCAGAGAATCGCTGGGCCTGACCCGTGAAGGCGAGATACCGGTAAAGATAGAGAAAGAATCTTCCGCCGATGATACACCTCAATAAGTCCGAAAACAGTTGACATAAATTATAAAAAGACTATAATAACACTACATTCGTTCTTTTGATAAAACAAGATAACGACGCGGGGTGGAGCAGTCTGGTAGCTCGTCGGGCTCATAACCCGAAGGTCCCTGGTTCAAATCCAGGCCCCGCTACCAAATACAGGCCGATTTCTTTAAAATAAGAAATCGGCTTTTTTATTTACCCAATATGTAGTTAATTTCTATTGACTCATATAATCTATATATGGTATATTAAACCCTGCCATGATACCCAGATATTCTCTTCCAAAGATGGCTTCCATATGGTCTGACGAGAACAGGTTCCGTAAAATGCTGGATGTGGAGATTCTCGCCTGTGAGGCTATGTCCAACCTGGGTAAAGTACCCGAAAAAGACCTTAAGAAGATTAAATCCAAAGCTAAATTTAGCGTTAAACGTATAGAGCAAATAGAGAAAAAAACCCGCCATGACGTCATTGCTTTTCTGAACAATATCTCCGAACACGTAGGAGAGTCCTCCAGGTATATTCATCAGGGACTCACGTCCAGCGACGTGCTGGATACAGCTCTTTCGGTTATGATGAAGGAAGCCGCGGGCATTATAAAGGACGATCTTATAAAGCTTAAAAAGGAACTAAGAAAAAAGGCCAGAAAATATGAAAACACCATAATGATAGGCCGCAGCCACGGTATACATGCGGAACCTACCACGTTCGGGCTTAAGCTGGCGCTGTATTTTGACGAAATCAATCGCTGTATAGATAGGATTAAAAGGGCCGAAGACATTATAAGCGTGGGGCAGATATCCGGACCCGTGGGAACGTATTCGAACGTGGAGCCGTACGTCGAAAACTATGTGTGTAAAAAATTAAGACTTAAGTCCGCGAATATATCCACACAGGTCATACAGAGAGATCATCACGCCGAATACCTGTCTCAGATAGCGCTGATAGGGGCCGCCCTGGAAAAAATGGCGGTAGAAATAAGAAATCTTCAGAAGACAGAAGTAAGAGAGGTGGAAGAGCCTTTTTCGAAAGGGCAGAAAGGCTCAAGCGCGATGCCTCACAAAAGAAATCCGGTTTTGTGCGAGAGGATAAGCGGTTTGGCCAGGCTTCTGCGTACGAATTCTTTAGCCGCGATGGAGAATGTGGCGCTATGGCACGAGAGAGACATAAGCCATTCGTCCGTGGAGAGGGTAATCATACCCGATAGTACTATACTGCTCGACTATATGCTTAATGATATGATATTTATAATAAAGAATATGCACGTCTATCCTCAAAACATGAGGAATAACCTCGCCAGGACCAGGGGCCTTATCTTCTCGGCCAGGATACTGGTAGAGATGGAGAAAAAGGGCATAGACAGAAAAAAGGCCTATGATATTATACAGAGGTGTGCCATGAAAGTATGGTCCACGGGCGAGAACTTCAAAGCTGTTTTATGGGAGGACAAGGATTTTATGAAGGTCTTTAAGTCCGGGGAGATAGAAAAGTTTTTTGACCTGGGATATTACATAAAATACGTGGATAAAATATTCAAAAGAGTAGGGATTTAACAAGGAGACGCGTTATGAAAAAAGGCAACAAGATTTACGAGGGCAAAGCTAAAAGAGTGTACGAAACAGACAATCCTGACCTGGTAATACAGGAATTTAAAGACGACGCTACGGCTTTCGACGCAACTAAAAAAGGAACTATCAAGGAAAAAGGAGTCATAAATAACGAAATATCATGTGCGCTTTTTCAGATACTCGAGTCGAAAGGAATACCCACGCATTTCGTGGAGAAGCTTAACCAAAGGGAAATGCTCGTCAGAAGAGTCGAGATTATCATGGTAGAAGTGACCATGAGAAATATCTCCGCCGGAGGCCTTTCCAAACTCCTGAGCATAGACGAGGGCATAGTGCTGAAGTCCCCCGTTCTGGAGTACCATTATAAAAGCGACGCTTTGCACGACCCTCTGATAAATAATTATCACATAGAGATGCTCGAACTGGCGACGTCGAAAGAAATGAAAAAGATAAAGAATTATTCTTTCAGCATTAACGAGATTCTCAAGGATTTTTTCTTAAAGACAGGGCTGAAGTTAGTGGATTTTAAACTGGAATTTGGCAGGCATAAAGGCAGGATTTTACTGGCCGACGAGATTTCCCCCGACACCTGCAGGCTTTGGGATAAGAAAACCAACGAAAAACTGGATAAAGACCGCTTCAGAAGAGATCTTGGGAAGATAGAAGAGGCCTACCAGGAAGTACTCAAGAGAATAAAAAAATCATAGGGGATTGAGGCAACGTGGAATGGAAGATCGAGGTAAGAAATAAAAAGGGTATTTTTGACCCGCACGGCAGGGGTATCAAAAAAGATATAAGGGACCTGGGTATTGTCGGAGTAAAAAAGGTTACGACAGCCCAGGTTTTTATCGTTTCGGGAGACATATCCCGCAGGAAAATACACAAAATCTCCAAAAAACTCCTGGCTGACCCGGTGACGCAGGAATATTCTTTAGGGACAAGGGACAAGGGACAAGGGACAAGGGTAGCGGAAGTTGCTTATAATCCCGGGGTAATGGACCCGGTAGAGGAGAGCACCGTTAAGGGCATAAAGGACCTTGGTATCCCCGGGGTGCAATCCGTAAAGACCGAGAAGAAATATTTTATAGAGGGTAAAATAAGCGAAAAAGATTTTAATATTATTTGTGATAAGCTTCTTTATAACAAGGTGATACAGCATGTGGTTGTTCAGCGACAAGAGACAGGGGGCAGGGGACATGGGAAAACCGGTTATGAATTTAAGTTGATTACTGTGGATTTGCTTGGGGCCGGTGATAAGAAGCTTATGAAGATTAGTAAGGACGGGCAGTTGTTTTTGAATCTTAAGGAAATGAAGGTTATACAGAAATATTTTTGTAAACTTAAAAGAAATCCCACCGACTGCGAGCTTGAGACTATCGCGCAGACATGGTCGGAACATTGCGCTCATAAGACTTTTAAGGGAGTGATTGAATATAAAGAGACATGCGACAAGAGACATGGTACAAGGGTTATAGGAAATAAAAGAATAGATAATCTTCTTAAAAATACCATAGCCAAAGTTACCAAAGATCTTAAAAAGAAATGGTGCGTTTCAGTGTTCAAAGACAATGCCGGGATTATACGGTTTGACGAGGATGACGATATCTGTTTTAAGGTTGAGACCCATAATCACCCTTCGGCGCTTGAGCCTTACGGAGGAGCGGGAACCGGTATAGGCGGGGTGATTCGCGATATACTGGGCGTGGGACTGGGCGCTAAACCTGTCATGAACACGGATGTATTTTGCTTTGGCATGCCGGATACCCCGGCATCAAAAGTCCCGAAGGGTACTCTTCATCCCAAGAGAGTCATGAAAGGTGTCGTAAGCGGAGTAAGAGACTACGGGAACCGTATGGGTATTCCGACATCTAACGGAGCTGTTTTGTTTGATGAGAGATACTCGGGAAATCCTCTCGTATATTGCGGTACGGTAGGTATTATACCCAAAGATAAATCTTCCAAAAAGCCAGGAAGCGGGGATTTGATAGTGGCTGTGGGCGGCCGCACGGGCAGAGACGGTATACACGGGGCCACTTTTTCATCGGGCGAACTGACTCACGAGTCGGAGGAAATATCGGGCGGCGCCGTCCAGATAGGCAATCCCATTACCGAGAAAAAAATGACGGACGCACTTTTAAAAGCGCGCGACAAAAATCTCTATAGCGCGATAACGGATTGTGGCGCGGGAGGCTTTTCCAGCGCTATAGGTGAAATGGGAGAAAAGCTCGGAGCCGAGGTGGAGCTCGAAAAGGCACCTCTCAAGTACCTGGGACTTACATATACGGAAATATGGATATCCGAGGCTCAGGAAAGAATGGTTTTGGCGGTACCGAAGAGTAATATCGACGAGTTGCTCAGAGTATTTAAAAAAGAAAACGTCGAAGCGGTCGTATTGGGGCGTTTCACCGATGACAGGAGACTCCGTCTCAAGTACAAGGGTAATCAGGTATGCGATCTGGATATGAGATTTCTTCACGGCGGTATTCCGAAGTTCGAGCGTAAGGCCGTATGGAGACCCCCGAAAAACAAAGAACCCAAAAAGAAAAAATCACGAAGCCTCACATCGAGCCTTTTAAAAATATTATCAAGCTGGAATGTATGCAGTAAAGAGTGGGTAATAAGACAGTATGATCACGAGGTTCAGGGTAAAAGCGTTCTTAAGCCTTTAGTGGGGATAACCAATGACGGTCCCGGAGACGCCTCGGTAATAAAGCCTAAGTTTAATTCTAAAAAAGGAATCATCGTATCGAATGGGATAAATCCCAGGTATAGCCTTATAGATCCTTACTGGATGGCCGCTTCGGTGATAGACGAAGCGCTCAGGCAGGTTGTCGCCGTCGGAGGTTCAATAAAAAAGACGGCTATACTGGATAATTTTTGCTGGGGAAATACCGATAAACCGGACAGGCTCGGTGACCTGGTAAGGGCCAGCTACGGGTGTTATGATACGGCTAAAGGATACGGAATTCCTTTTATATCAGGCAAAGACAGTCTTAACAACGAATATTCCGTACACGGTAAGTCGATGTCTATCCTCCCGACGCTGTTGATTTCGGCGATGTGCGTGATAGATGACGTAACAAAAACAATTTCCATGGATTTTAAAAAACCCGGAAATCTCATTTACATAGTGGGTATTACTTATGACGAGCTGGGCGGTTCCCATTACAATATGATAAACGGATTTGTGGGTAATGATGTTCCAAAAGTGGACGTTAAACAAGGGGCCTCCATATTTAATTCTCTGACGAAATCCATAAAATCGGGCATAATCAGGGCCTGTCATGATTGTTCGGAAGGCGGAACCGCGGTTGCTCTGGCGGAAATGGCATTCGCCGGGGGCCTGGGTGCCGAGGTT
>CAZEGO010000092.1:0-6422 GCA_964511955.1 uncultured Planctomycetia bacterium
CACCGCCTTTAACACGGAGTCTATCTCATCGGCGGAAGGCTCGCCAAGAAACCCGTGCCCCTTTTTTACCGAACAAAATGTACACGCGCGGCTGCATCTTTCACCCAGCAATAAAAAGGTGCATTTTTTCCTCGAAAAGCAATCGTGTATATTAGGACACCGGGCGCTTCTGCATACCGTATTTATGCCGCTCTCTCGTATAAGCCTTCCGGTAAACGGGTCATCGTCCCTTACTGATCTCCTCAGCCAGGAAGGGAACATCCCGGAAGCTTTTTCCAAGCTCGCATTTCGCTCCATCTACATCAACCTCGTATCCGTTTATCTCCTCTACGGAGACCATCCTGACTCCTTCTATGCCACACGGTCTTATGTATGAAAAAGGAGCGATATCTTTTTTTATGTTTATCGATATACCGTGATAAGTGGTCCATTTCTTTACGCCTATTCCTATGGAAGCCAGCTTTTTATCATCGAACCATAACCCCCTGAAGGATTCTTTGATCCTCGGGAATATACCATATTTTTTTAAAAAATCAATACCGACCCTTTCCAGGTATTCCAAAAATCGATATATATCTCTTGACTCGTTTTCCAGCCTGAACACCGGATAGGCAACTATCTGTCCCGGGCCGTGGTACGTAACATCTCCTCCTCTGTCGATCGAAACGACCTTTATGCCTTTTTTCGCGAGAAACTCGTCCGATACAAGTATGTTCCGCCGGAGACCCTTCCTGCCTATAGTAATGACCGGCAGGTGTTCGGTTATAATCAGCGTATTTTCGGACCGGCCTGAGGACACTTCGGAAACAATCTTTTTCTGCACCTCGTAAACTTCCGAAAAGTCCGTTAAGCCCGGGTAAATTATCTCCATGTCATTGCTTGAGCCTTATGTTAAAAGATTCGCCGTGCTCTTTTAACCCTTCGATTTTCGTTATTTTGTCGATCGCACTTTGTTCTTTCTCCAGGGCTTTCCTTGGGTAATAGATAGTATGAGTGCTTTTAATAAAAGACCTGACTCCTAACCCGGAAAAAAATCTGGCTGTGCCTCCGGTGGGAAGCACGTGACTCGGCCCGGCTACATAATCACCCAGACATACCGGCGAATACGGTCCTATAAATATCGCGCCGGCGTTTTTTATAAACTTCAAAACCCTGTTCGGCCTTTTAACGAGTATCTCGAGATGCTCGGGAGCTATCCTGTTTATTATCTCGGCGGCCTGTTTTATGTTTTTGGCCAGGACTATATGGCCCTGTGTCATCTCTTTTTTAACCGCCCGGGCGAATTTTTTTGAGGTCGTCACCAGCACGGCAAGGCCTTTTAAATGCTCGGCCTGAGCCTTCAGGTCATGCAATACATAGTCCTTGTCGGAGAACTGATTTGCCAGTATAACCACCTCGCTTGGCCCTGCGAGCATATCTATATCCACGTAACCAAAGACCTGTCTCTTTGCCTCGGTAACGTAATCATTGCCGGGCCCCACTATTTTATCGACTTTAGGCACGCTTTTTGTTCCGAACGCCAGGGCAGCCACGGCCTGCGCTCCGCCTATTTTATATACTTCGTCGACCTTAAGAAGGTTGGCAACGGCCAATATATGGGGATCCACATTGCCGGATTTATCGGGAGGAGTGGCCAGGACTATTTTCCGTACACCTGCTATCTTGGCAGGGAGCACGCTCATATATACGCTGGATACCAGAGGCGCCGTTCCGGCCGGTACATATATCCCTACACTTTCGATAGGCCGGTATATTTCGCCCAGTTGCACCCCTTCCTCGAATTTCATCTTCCAGGCCTTTGGCAACTGTCTTTTATGGAATTTCTCTATGTTGCTTATTATCCTTTTCAGAGAAGCTATAAAATCCGTGTCTATATTCTGATAAGAACCGTTTATCTCGCTGGCGGAAACCCTCAGATCTTTAGGCAATAACTTTGCTTTGTCGAACCTTCTGGTATATTTAACAACGGCTTTGTCGCCGTTCTCGCGTACGTCATTTATGATCCTGTGGACTTTATCCGTAACGCGTTTTTTATTCATATAATTTCTTTCGCACAATTTCTGGATTTCCCTGCTGGATAATCTTAATAACCTCATAACGACTCCTTAATAACTTTTTCCGCTTTTTTGATTATAATGCCGATATCCGTATCGGGAAGACGTCCGCCGGCCTGAGCGAAATCAGGCCTGCCCCCTCCCTTGACTCCGAATTCCGCGCCGATTTTATTCAATAAATCCGGGGCTTTCAGTTCGTCTGTGCCCTTTATTCCCAGCGTAAAAAACGCCTTATCGTCTTTTTTTGAGGCCAGAAAAAATATACCTTTCGTTATAGCGCTCTTCAACGTATCCGAGTTTTTTCTCAACAAGTCCATGTCGGCGTTCTTAACCTCGCCGACCACCAGGTCAAAACCGTTAACGGTTTTTTTATTCTTAAGCATGCCCCGCACACTGGTCCGACTTTTTTTCGCGCCCAACTCATCGAGTTTTTTACCCAGCTCTCTCAGCTTCCCGGTCGCGTTTTCTATACCCGGCAGGATGTTTTCGGGAGTTACCCCCATATCTCCTGCGACTCCGCGTATGACTTCGTTTCTTTTCTTTATTTCCCGGTATGCATTTGAGCCTGTGACGGCTTCTATTCTTCTCACTCCGCCTGCGATTGAAGACTCGGATAATATTTTAAAGGCTTTTATTTCGGACGTATTACTTACGTGCGTACCTCCGCACAGCTCCTTACTGTCATCTCCCGCTCTCACCATACGAACTGTGTCGCCGTATTTCTCTCCGAATAAAGCAACGGCGCCCTGCTTCTTTGCTTCTTCGATAGACATATCCCTCGCTTGCACTTCCTCACCGGTATTTATGATACCGTTCACTATATCTTCGACTCTCGACATTTCTTCCGGGGACATGGCTTTAAAATGGTTAAAATCGAACCTTAATCTGTCCGGTGCCACTAAAGATCCCGCCTGCTTTACGTGAGGACCTAAAACTTTTCTCAGCGCAAAATGCAGAAGATGGGTGGCGGTATGGTTCTTTTTTATGTCGTTCCTTCTCGTTATGTCCACCCTGGCCACGACCTTGTCGCCCTTATTCAGGCCTTTTTCCGTTATCCTTACCTTATGCAGCGTCCTGCCGGCGACGTCAGCGGCATCGGTGACGATGGCCGCTTCCCGGCCGTCTTTTATAAGCACTCCCCTGTCGCCCTGCTGCCCTCCTTTTTCGCCGTAAAAATTAGTCTCTCTTAAAAAGACCCTGGCCTCTGCGCGGGAAACGGGAGAAACAAGGAGGACTTCCGTCTCTATCTCCTCTTTATCGTCTATAAACGGAGTCTGTGCGGGAAGCTTTACGTCCAGCTCTTCGACGGGGAATATCGCATCTTTTATCCTGGTCTTTTCTCTTGATTTAGCGCGCTGTTCTTCCATGCGCCGCTCGAACCCCTCAACGTCTATCTCCGCGTTTTCGGTCTCGGCTATCTCCTTCGTAAGCTCGGGCGGAAAACCGTAAGTGTCGTACAGCCTGAATACGTCCTCGCCTCTCAGGGTACCGGAGGGACCGGCCTTATCGATAAGCTCTCTAAGTTTCTGCATGCCGCTTTCCAGCGTATCGCTGAACCTCTTCTCCTCGGACAAAACTACCTGCGCTATATCTTCCCTTCGTTTGTTCAAATCCGGATAAGGCTTTTTCATGACCCGGGTCACTACGGGCACAATCCTGTACAGGAAAGGCCCTTCCTCGCAGCCCATTGCCCTGCCGAAATGAAAAGCCCGTCTGATTAATTTACGGATTACGTAACCTCTTTCCTCGTTAGAAGGTAAAACGCCGTCACCTATCGCGAAGGTAACGGCCCGTATATGGTCGGCTATGGCGCTTATCTTTCCCGTGTCATACGCCGACTTATTCATATATGATTTAACAGCTTCGACTATGGGAATAAAGTTATCTATCTCGAAATTTGTGCTCTTGCCCTGAAGTACACGGGTTATTCTCTCAAGGCCCATACCCGTATCAATGTTCTTCGCGGGCAGAGGATCGAGCCGGCCGCCTTCTTTTCTGTCGAACTGTGTAAATACGAGGTTCCATACTTCGACTCCGCCCAGGTCGGGATCGCCGTAATAGATCTCGGAACAGGGCCCGCACGGCCCGTTCGGCCCCTTGCTCGGAGCGCTTGCCGGCCAGAAATTATCCTCTTCCCCCATTTTAATAATTTTTTTCTCCGGAAGTTTTATAATATTCTTCCATATACCATATGCTTCAGGATCGTCCTTATATACCGAAACCCAAAGATCGTCCGGGTTCATGGAAAGCTTATCCGTAAGAAATTCCCAGGCCCACTCTACAGCCTCTTTCTTAAAGTAATCCCCGAATGAAAAATTTCCCAGCATTTCAAAGAACGTATGATGGCTGGGAGTCCTGCCTACGTTATCAAGATCTCCTGTCCTTATGCATTTCTGGCACGTCGCGGCCCTTCTGGTGTCCCTTACCCTGCCCAGGAACTCTTCTTTAAACTGGTTCATACCCGCTCCGGTAAAAAGAAGAGTGGGGTCTTTTGCCGGCACCAGAGAATCGCTGGGGTATATTCTGTGTCCTTTATCCCTGAAAAAATTTAAAAAACTGTCTCTTATGTCGTCTGCTTTCATACTTATTATTGGTTCAGCACTACGTATCCGCGGTAAGTACCCAGAAGCACTGTTCCCGATACCGCTCCCGTAACACTTCTGTATTCCTCAAGGTTCCTCACCGGTGTCCTGTTTATTTCGTAAATAACATCGCCTTTCCTGATGCCGGCTCTATCCGCGGCGCTGCCGGGAAGCACGTCTATAACTATGACTCCCGAATCACTCTCGATTCCGAAGCGTTCTTCTATTTCAGGTGTTATACCCGTGGCTTCGATGCCCCTCCAGTATTTAATTTCTGAGGTGCCCCGGCGTTTTTTTTCTGTCTTTCTTTCTCTCTGGACATACCCTCTTTCGTCTGGTCTTTCTCTTATTTCCACTTCCAGTGAGAGTTGCCTGCCCGCTCTTACCACCCTGACAATACCTGTCTCACCGACTTCTTTTTTGACTATCATGCGGACAAGGTCCTGGGTATTCCTCACGTCTTTGTTGTCAAAAGAGATTATGACATCTCCGGCTTTAAGACCCGTCCTTTCTGCCGGGGAACCTTCCAAAACTCTCGCCACCATCACTCCCTGCCCTTCATCCAGCCCAAAGTACTCGGCAAGTTCCATGTTAAGGTCCTGTATTATTACGCCTATCCAGCCATGCAGGACCCTTCGTCCTTTTATAAGGTCGTCCATTATTTTTTTGGCCGCGTTTATGGGTATGGCAAACCCTATCCCCTGTGAACCGCCGCTAAGAGTGAAAATCGCCACGTTAATGCCTATGACCTCGCCGTTTATATTTACGAGAGGTCCTCCGCTGTTGCCGGGATTTATGGAAGCGTCTGTCTGGATAAGATCGGAATACTCCCTTGTGCGCCTGCTTGTCATCGGAAGGCTCCTCTGCAACGCACTTACCACGCCAACGGTTACGGTAGGCTCGGGATTCCGGACGGCAAAAGCAAACGGGTTACCTATGGCTATAGCCCAGTGCCCTATCTTTACGGCATCCGAATCCCCCAGTTTGGCCACGGGGATATCTCCTCTGGGTTCTATTTTAATCACGGCAAGGTCCGAATATTCGTCCGAGCCGGTTACATATCCCTCAAACTCCCTTCCGTCCGCGAGTGTCACGGTTATCCTATCGGCATTATGAACCACATGCTCATTGGTTAATATGTAACCTTCCTCGCTTATTATGACACCCGAGCCGAGCCCCTGGCGTCTGAATTCTTTTTCCGGTCCGTAAATAAAAAAATCACCGAAAAATTCTTCAAAAAACCGCTCTTCTGACCCGTAAAAAGGAGAATACCTGGTACGGTATTTCTGTACCTGCTCCACGCTTATGCTCACGACCGCCGGACCCGCTTCCCTGGAAACATTCACAAAAGCTTCCTGAAGGTTAACGGCCTCTTCCGTGGGAGCGGCGTAAGAAAATGAATTAACTGACAGCAAAAAAACTGCTGTTAAAATTATCTTATAGCGCATAAAAAAATCCTGTTCTCAGCTAAGATGTCGGCCTGTCCGGCATTATATTTTATTTTTTTCCGGAATCCCTGGCAAGCATAGCTTCTTTTATCTTTTTTTCTATTTCGTTGGATATCTTGGCGTTATTCTTTAAAAATTCCCTGGCCGATTCCTTGCCCTGTCCGAGTTTTTCGCTGCCGTAATTGAGCCACGATCCTGACTTCTCGAGCACGCCGGTTTCGACTCCGAGATCGAGTATGCTTCCCGTTTTTGATATACCTTCGTTATAGAGAATGTCGAATTCAGCCTTTTTGAAAGGCGGAGCTACTTTGTTTTTCACGTCTTTTGCTCTGACGCGT
>CAZEGO010000093.1:0-2159 GCA_964511955.1 uncultured Planctomycetia bacterium
GACTGCCGTAACTTAAAGCCACGTTCACTGTAAGAGTGTTGTATCGGGAAGTATCCCTCTCCGCTTTTTCTATTTTTGAAAGAAGGCTCTTGTCTATCTTATCCCTGTCTCCTATAACGCGGAGTCTTATACCGTTCTTATGAAAAAGTCTTAATTCGTTATCCAAAAACCCGATAAACAAACGGAAAATAGCGCCGACTTCTTTCCCGGGGCGCTTCCAGTTTTCGGAAGAAAATGCATAGACGGTCAGATACTTTATCCCAAACTTAACGCATGCCCTTACGGTCCTTCTTACGGCTTCCACACCGGCCGCGTGACCGATAGTCTTCGGAAGGCCTCTCTTCTCAGCCCATCTGCCGTTCCCATCCATTATTATAGCTATGTGCTCGGGGGTCTTCATGCGATAAAATAAAAACGCGAATGCGATTTTCCGTCGAAAAACACCATTCGCGTTTTATAAAAAAAATAAGCTCTCAAAATACTTTACTTCTTGTACTTTTTCAGTCTTTTCTGAATCTCTCTTTTTCTCTCGGAAATCTTATCTATATCAGCCTGTATCTTTTCTATGTTCTTCGGCAGGATAACTATTTCTACGCGTCTGTTTTCCTTGCGTCCTTCGGGTGTATCATTTGAGGTCACGGGCCTGTACTCGCCGTATCCCGTTATGGACATCCTCGTGGGATCCAGGCTTCTCTGATCGACGAGATAATGCAATACGCCCGCGGCCCTCGCGACTGACAGTTCCCAGTTTGACTTCCAACCGGAATATTTTATGGGTTCGTTGTCGGTATGGCCTTCTACTCCTATGCGTCTTCCGGGTAAATTCTCCTTAAGGACTTTCGCGACCTTATCCAATGCCGGAAAAGCCTCTTCTTTAAGTTCCGCCTTGCCGGAATCAAAAAGTATCTCGGTCAGAAAGACTATGGTAAGTCCCCTCGCCGCCATTTCCAGGCGCACGTCCCTGTCTCCTATCTCTTTTTTTAGTCTCTGTTCCAGAAGTCTCTTCGCCTTTTCCAGTTCTGACACCTCTTCGCTTTTGGTCTCCTCGAGACTGTCGAGCTTTGTGTTAAGCATTTTAATCTCGCTCATAAGAGATTCTATTTTTTCTATGTCGCTCCGCCTGCCTTTCTGTATGGTTACAGAACAACCGGAGGATATAAAACTGATTAAAACAACAAGGATAACGCCCTGAAAAAACCTATTGCGGGATATCATAAAAGACCTCCTGTTTTTTCTTTAATATAATACTTATATATTGCAAAGTCAAGACTAAAAAAAGCGCGCTTTTTTAGCGTTTAAGCGCCCAAGTTAACAGTGCGCAAGTTTTCTGCTTTTACTTGTGTTCCTGTGCACTTGTACTCTTGCGTGCTGATACGTTATTTAAAAAGCGTATTCCCGATTATAAAGGACGCGAACACTATGGAAACCATTGACATAAGTTTAATCAATATATTTAAAGAGGGACCTGAAGTATCCTTAAAAGGGTCTCCAACGGTATCTCCCACCACTGCCGCTTTATGATTTGCCGAACCTTTTCCGCCTTCTTTTCCGCCTTCTATGTATTTCTTCGCGTTATCCCAGGCGCCTCCCGAATTGGCCATCATAACGGCCAACACGAATCCCGATGCCAGGGCTCCGATTAAAAGCCCCATACCGGCTTCCACACCCATTAAAATACCGACTATTATCGGAGCTAATATGGCGAGTAGAGAGGGAAAAACCATTTCCTTTTGAGCACTCTTGGTGACTATTTTTACACAGTTGGCGTAATCCGGTTTGCCTTTCCCCTCCATCAGTCCTTTTATTTCCCTGAATTGCCGCCTTACTTCCACGACTATCCCGGAAGCCGCTCTTCCTACCGCGCTCATCGTAAGCGAACAAAACGCGAAAGGAAGCATCGCTCCTATAAAAAGCCCGGCCAACATACGCGGATTCATCAAATCCGTACTCAACGGTTGTCCCAACAGGTGTACATGCTCCCTGTAAGCCGCTATAAGGGCCATCGCGGAAAGAGCCGCAGAACCTATGGCAAATCCTTTTCCCGTCGCCGCGGTAGTATTTCCCAGTGAATCCAGCGCGTCGATCCTTTCCCTGACCTCCGGAGGTTGGTGAGTCATTTCAGCGTTTCCGCCCGCGTTATCGGCTACAGGCCCGTAAGC
>CAZEGO010000093.1:2169-6412 GCA_964511955.1 uncultured Planctomycetia bacterium
ATCCGTAGCCAGAGTTATGCCGAGAGTACTGCGCATTCCGACGGCCGCTATGCCCACTCCGTATAACCCAAGATTAAAATCTTTAGCTCCGCCGGAAAAATAAAAACTCGCCAGAATAGCTCCTACCACTACGATTACCGGAATAACGGTAGACATCATGCCTAAAGATAAGCCGCTTATTATCACCGTAGCCGGACCGGTCGAAGCAGACTCGGCTACGGTACGCGTAGGTTTATACTTATCCGAAGTAAAATATTCCGTTGAAAGCCCCAGTATTATGCCGGCTGCAAGGCCGGATATGACCGCCCAATAGATTCCTATAAACTGTGAACCCAATATAGTCCTGATGATAAAATACGAACTCAAAGCGATAATAATACCGCTGGCAAAAACTCCCTTTCTTAACGCCATTAAAAGCTCGCTTTGGGACGCTTTTTCCCCGGAACGTACAAAAAAAGTCCCTACAAGGCTCGCCATAACTCCCACGGCAGCCATTACCAAAGGTATCGTTATCCCCTGCAAACTCATACCGTATTTAATAAAAGCTGCTGACCCTAAAGCCATGGTAGCCACTATGGAACCCACGTATGATTCATAAAGGTCCGCTCCCATTCCCGCGACGTCTCCCACGTTATCTCCCACGTTATCCGCTATTACAGCCGGATTTCTGGGATCGTCTTCCGGTATGCCGGCTTCCACTTTTCCTACAAGATCCGCTCCCACGTCGGCGGCCTTGGTGAAGATTCCGCCCCCGACCCTGGCGAAAAGAGCCATCGAGCTGGCTCCCATGCCGAAATTAAGCATTGTACTGGTTATGTTCTGTATCCTGACCGATTCTTCCATTCCCCTGTAATACCAGTCAAGAAAATAGTACCAGATACTTAAATCCAAAAGGCCCAAACCGACTACCATAAGGCCCATTACGGCTCCGCTCGAAAAAGCTACCTGTAGCGCTTTGTTGAGGCTGGACTTAGCGGCGTTTGTAGTTCGAGCGCTCGAACGCGTAGCGATGCTCATGCCTATAAAACCGCAAAGACCGGAAAAAAATCCGCCCGTCAAAAAAGCGAAAGGCACAAATATAATTAGATATCCTCTTAGATAGAGGAAGAAAAGCACCGCGAAAACCACAGCGAAGAAAAGTCCGACTATAAAATATTGCCGCCTGATGTAAGCGTAAGCGCCCTCGCGTACCCACTGCGCTATCTCCCTCATATCGTCGGTACCTTCGTCATAACGCATGATTTTCCATATCAAAAACAAAGAAAATAATATAGCCACTATAGAACCCAGGGGTGCCAAAAATAACATTTCCTTATCTCCTTTCCGGACTTTTAAAGATTCCCTCCGACCTCTGTTTATATCCTGACTTTAAACGCCTGACTCCTCATAGACCCCACCGAAACCATGCCTATGGTCGCGCCCGACAGTTCCGCCAACCTCTTAAGATATATCTTCGCGTTTTTCGGCAGATCTCCGTATTTCCTGACGGCGGTCGTATCATCCATCCATCCTTTATGCTCTTCGTAAACAGGCACACAGTTATCAAGTATCTCTATATCGGAAGGAAAATTTCTGTATATCCTGCCTTTGTGCTTATATCCAGTACATATCTTTATTTTTTTCATTTCATCGAGAACATCAAGCTTGGTAACCACTATTTCGCTCAGACCGTTAACATTGACCGCGTGCCTGGCTATAACAGCGTCAAACCACCCGCATCGACGCGGACGTCCCGTGGTGGCCCCGAATTCCTTACCTTTTTTTCTTATCTTGTCCATCAGATTTTTCTTGAACTGAGTAGGAAAAGGTCCTTCCCCGACCCTGGTAGTGTAGGCTTTTACCACTCCGATCACCTTTTTAACTTTTGTGGGACCCACTCCTGTACCGCACAAAGCCCCACCCGCAGTGGCATTGGAGGAAGTGACAAAAGGATAGGTACCATGGTCTATGTCCAATAAAGTACCCTGAGCGCCTTCGAATAATATTTTTTTCTTCTCTTTTAGCGCGTCATTTAAAAAAACTGACACGTTAATCAGGTTTTTCCGGATTTTTTTTCCGTGGTTCAGATATTCTTTATATACAGATTCGACCGAAAACTCGGAAGAGCCTTCAAGATTTGCCAGTAATTTTTTCTTCAAAGATTTGCCGTTCAATAAGTCTATGGCTCTTATACCGCAGCGGGCCATTTTATCCACATAACAAGGCCCTATACCTCTTCCGGTTGTTCCTATCCTGCCCCCTCGCCTTTTATCGATTACTTTATGATAAGGCAATATAATATGCGCAGACTCGCTTATCAAAAGATTTTTATCTGTTTTTATGCCCTTACCCTTAAGCATATCGATCTCTTTCAAAAGAGCAGCCGGGTCCAGTACTACCCCGTTACCTATGATACATATCTTTCCTTTATGCAATATGCCCGACGGTATAAGGTGCAGGACGAACTCGTTTTTTCCTATCACCACCGTATGGCCCGCGTTATTGCCCCCCTGGTATCGTACTATGATATCGGCCCGGGCCGAAAGAATGTCTATTATTTTACCTTTACCTTCATCGCCCCATTGCGCGCCTACCACTATCGTACAAGACATTTCTTCTCCTTACCTTAAAGGCTAAGGCTTAGGTTAAGGTTAAGACATCTCAGCCTCAACCTTAACCTCAACCTGTTCGTTAAAACTATAATTTAATTAACTTCGCATCTAAAATGTTCTCGGCCTTTTTTATTTCCGCTATGACTTTTTCCGGTACCGGACTGTCGACGTTGAGAACCGAAAGCGTTTTACCTCCGGGCTTTTCGCGTCCGAAAGTCATGGCCGCTATGTTTATTTTATTACCGCCAAGAATAGTCCCGAGTTTTCCTATTATGCCCGGTACGTCAATATTTTCGGCTATAAGCATATAGCCCTCCGGAATCGCGTCGATGTGGAACTGTCCGATTTTCACTATGCGAGGATCCTTTTTCGTAAATAAGGTTCCTTCGGCAACGCACACGGATTTGTCGGTTTTTATTGTAACGCTTATAAGATTCGCATATTCTTCCGAACTCGTCGACTTCGACTCTTCGACGGTTATGCCTCTCTCCTTAGCGACTATAAAAGCGTTAACAAAATTCACGGTGTCCTGCAATATAGGCGTGAGCGCGCCTTTTACCACGGCTACGGTCAGCGGTGAAGACGAATATTTAGCCACCTCGCCGGAGTACTTTATCTCAATGTGGGATATCCTGCTTTCGCATATCTGCGCCACAAACGAACCTATCTTCTCGGACAGATCCACGTAAGGTCGGAGCATCTTATACAGTTCTATATCAACGCATGGCACGTTTACGGCATTTCTTATTCCACAACCCAAAAGCGCGTCTCTGGCGCTATTAGCTATATCGATAGCTACATTGACCTGCGCTTCTTCCGTGGAAGCCCCGAGATGAGGTGTAAGTATAACTTTACCGCAGGTGAACAGAGGGCTGTCTTTAGGCGGTTCTTCCTCGTAGACATCGAGGGCGGCCCCGGCTACTTTACCGTCCTCAATACCCTTGAGAAGCGCCTTTTCGTCAACTATACCGCCTCTGGCGCAATTAACGATCCTGACGCCTTCTTTCATCCTGGCTATACTTTCACCGTTTATCAGGTATTTAGTTTCCTCTGTCACGGGAGTATGTACCGTTATATAATCAGCCTCCTTAAAAATAGTGTCTATATCCACCGAACTGATGCCCAGCTCCTTGGCTTTTTCGACCGAAAGAAAAGGATCATAAGCCAATATCTTCATCCCGAAAGAAGATGCTCTTCTGGCCACTTCGCTTCCTATCCTTCCCAGTCCTATTATGCCCAGTACTTTTCCGTATAATTCCACCCCCATGAATTTCTTTCTTTCCCACTGCCCTTTTTTCATCGAAACGTCGGCCTGAGCTATATTTCTCGAAAGAGACAGTATAAGCGACAGGGTGTGCTCGGCTGTAGATATAGTATTTCCGCCGGGGGTATTCATGACTATAATCCCTCTTTTGGACGCGGCCTGTAAGTCCACATTGTCCAATCCCACTCCGGCTCGTCCTATCACCTTCAGCTTTTCTGCGCTTTCGATTATTTCTTTAGTGACTTTTGTACCGCTTCGGATTAAAAGCGCGTCATAATCTTTTATGACTTTTTTTAACTCCTCGGGTGGAAGCTTTAATTTAACGTCGACCTGAAAATCTTCGACTTTTTTCAGTATATCTATACCTTCTCGGGCTAAGGAATCACTT
>CAZEGO010000094.1:0-6386 GCA_964511955.1 uncultured Planctomycetia bacterium
TGTATAAGCATCCTGTCAAGTTGTCCGGTTTCCTCCCCTATGTTAATCATCTTTACCACAAGAGGAGGAAAGGCCTTGCTGTTTTCCATCGGCCCGGAAACGCTTTCCCCTTCTTTAATGCTGTCCCTGACGTGCATGACCGAACGTCCTATGAATTCATTGCCTACCGTATCCCTGACGGTCTCAAGGGCGCTCAGTATCGGAACTCCGCTGGACAAAAGAGTGCCCAGCGTTCTTGAAAATCTCGCTATGGCTACCTGCTGAATCAATATGCCCACTACAGGGACATATAATTTTAATCTGTCGATAAAATATCTCCTGTCGGGATTTCTCAGCACCAGCTTATATATGACTATTAACGCTATGGGAATAAGCGGCAGAAGGTACCAGCACTTTCTTATAAACTCGCTGGTAGCTATCAATAACTTGGTAGGAAGGGGCAGGGCTCCTCCCAGCTCCGAAAACATATTGGTAAAAGTGGGTATGACAAAAACCATCAGCATTATTAATATTATAATTGCCACCAGAAGGACAAACGCCGGGTACATAAGGGCCGATTTTATTCTTTCCCTCAATTTCTGGCTTTTATCCAAAAATTCGGAAAGCCGGCGCAATATTCCGTCGAGCATCCCTCCTAACTCCCCGGCTTTTATCATATTAACGTAAAAATCCGGGAAAACCCCCGGAAAGCGCGACAAAGATTCGGAAAACTTGGTGCCGCTCTCAACCTCATCCCCTATGCTTTTGACCACGTCCTTGAGGGCACCGGGTTCCATTTGCTCATAAAGAGTACGTAACGCTTTTACCAACGGCAGGCCTGCCGCTATGAGAGTGGAGAGTTGCCTGGTAAATACTACGAGTGATTTAGTGCTGACTTTTTTCTTGAAGTTTAAAACAGAGAACTGTTTGAAGAGGTCCATTATAGACGAAGCCGTTTCTCATTATCTTTTTATAACTGTATCGTTTACCTGTACGTGATAGTTGCCTTTTTCGTATTTTATGTCGGCGGCGGATATCCTCTCTCTTGTCTGTATGACTTCCAGCGCTCCTATAAGCTCGTTATCCCTGTACACTCTGAATTTATCTTTCTCCTTAACACCTTGCAGGCCCCCTAAGTCTACTACTACGAAACCGTGTTCGGTATTTACGGTGACTACCCTGCCTCTGGTTTTGATGTCACCTGATAACGTCTTCTCATTGATATCCATGGTTTTTGTCGCGCCGCGCGAAGATATTTCACGCTCAGAGTATCCTTCCCTGTTGAGCACTATGGGAGGGAGATCCACTTCCTGGGGAGGTTGATAAGCTACGGCTTCGGCTTTCCATTCTTTTTTCTTTTCCTCAAAAACCGTCCGCAATCTGTCAAATTCCTTTACCTTCCGCTCCAGATCTCTCTCAAGAGAAGCCGCTTTAAATCTCATTTCTTCTTTTTCGGCGACAAGATTGTTATATTTTTCTCTTAAATCCTGCGTCTCGGCGATCCGGGACCGAAGGGCCGCGTTTTCCGACCTGAGTCCTTTTATTTCCCCGTCCTCGGAAAGCCTCCTGTCCTTTTCCCTGGATAAATCCCTGCTCAATACCTCGGCTACGGCCAAAGAATCCTTAAGCTCTTTCTCTATAAGGTCTCTTTCGCGTCGAAGACTTGAGATCTTCATATTAAGGCCCGCGATTTCGGTTTTAAGGGATTCTATTTCCGCGCTTTTCGGAGCCGCGGCACTCTTTACCTTATCCATTTCGACCTCGAGGGTTGCTTTTTCCTTAAGAAGACTCGCCAAAAAAGCATCGGATTCAATTTCTTTGACTTTCTTTTCAAGGAAAAATTTACCCTTCTTGACTCTGGCCAATTCTTTGCGCAAATCTTCGGTTTCTCTCGAAACAATGTTATATTTGCGCTCAAACTCCATGTTTTTGGACTCTAAATGCGCCAGCTCCTTGTCAGCCGCGGCTAATTGTGCCCTAAGCTTCTCGTTTTCTTTCTTCGATGACGCAACTTCTCTCTTCAGCCGGTCGGTGGAAACCTTAAAAAGGTTTTCCAGGTCGAGATAATCCGAGTATAGCTTTTCCTTTGCCACAAAAAACCATCCCGCGCTAAAACTGCTTAAGAGCACCAGAGCTACAAGCGCCCACAAAATAGTACGGAGGGTTTTATCCATTATTTTCTCCTTTTCAATAAGCACATAACTCATGGAACGACTAAAACATAAGTTATAAATGCGAATTGAATCCGCCGCACCTGCCTGCCGATAGGCAGGCCTTATGGCGGATATACCGGCATCTTCCCGCGTTAAGCGCCCGAGGGCCCTTTAACTATTTTTATTATACCATATAATCTTTCTCGAACAAATATTATTAATTGTTTAGGCTTATAAAAAAGTGTTCTCATGTCATCGAATATAAGATAAATGCTCGGCACGAGAAACAAAGTGAATACGGTCGATGACGCCATCCCGCCTATCACCGTAACCGCCAGAGGAGACCAAAGGTTCGCGGATTCACTTTTATCGAAAGCCATGGGAATGAGCCCCAGGATAGTCGTAGAGGTGGTCATGGCTATTGGCCTTAACCTGTCTTCGCCGGCCTCCAGCAAAGACTTTAACAGGGCCCTGCCGTTTTTTCCGCCGGTGGCTTCTTTTCTGCCTCTAAGGAAATTTATCCTGTCCACGAGAACAATAGCGTTGTTCACGACTATCCCCGCCAGCATTATCGCGCCTATAATAACTCCCCTGCTTATCGGTTTGTCGGAAATCTTAAGAGCGAGAATCACCCCTACTATAGCCAGAGGAACGGATATCATAATTATAAAAGGTTGGGTATAAGACTCGAACAGCGATGCTAATACCAGATACACAAGAAACATGGTTATCCATAAAACTCCGGTCGGAAAAGCCCATAATTCTCTCTCGTTCCTGAGATTCCTTTCGTAATTACCTCCTATGCTGTAATAATAATCCTTCGGAAATTCCATATCCGTCAGATTTTCCCTTATCGCTTTCACACCGTCCATCAGAGAATGTTTCGTAAGAAGCGCCGTTATGTGCACAACCCTCATTTTGTTTTTCCTGACTATCTCGCTCGACCCTATCTGAGGATTAAAATCTGCCACTTGTTCCAGAAAAATAGGGGCTCCGTCTTTAGTGAAAAGTGTTAGCTTGCGCAAATCATCGAGCCTTTTTCTGTCTTTTTTCTGCACACGCGAGACAGTCTCTATCTCCCTGGACTCGGTATGATAAAGAGTAGCCCTCAGTCCCCTTATCTCGGAATGCAACGTCTCCGCCACGTCCTTAGTGGTCAGCCCGTACTTAGCGGCTCTTTTTTTATCTACCACCACTCCCCACTCGGGCCTGCCGCTGATCCTGGACATCCTTATGTCCTGAAAACCTTCTATGGCGCCCAATCGGGTAGCTATGGAAACCGCCAATTCCTTAAGGACGTCATATTTATACCCGTAGAGGTCGAGGACTATCTCTTTAAGGCCTTTTTCCTCTATTTCGGAAAAATATATAAAACCGCCTTTATACTTCTTTGAGATCGCGTCGGCTTTGGCGCGTATTTCGTCTATTACAGTCTTTGTGGACCTGTGTCTCTGCGCAAGAGGAATAAGTTTTACGTAAACTTTACTGGACCAGGGTTCTACCCTGGAAGTAAAAGTCTTGATCTCTTTTATATCGGCCAGCAGAACTTCTATTTCCTTGACCATTTCATCCGTAACGTCGAGTTTTGCTCCTGGTTCCAACTCCGCGAATATGGTGAACCTTCCTTCCTCGGTCCCGGCCATAAACTCCCTTTCCATCTTAGAGCCCAAAAACAACGTAACAGCCAGCACGCCGAACGCCGTCGCCGCCACGACATATCTCATTTTCAGACTGAATCCCAGAAATCTCCTGTAGTATATTTTTATATTGTTAAAAATATTTTTATTGAACAATCTTTTTTTAATCCTTGCGGGAGCGGGTTTGCTTTTTATCCTGTCGGACATCATGGGTACCAGTGTAAGAGCCACAAAAAGCGAACTCAGAAGAGAATAAGTTACCGTAAGCGCGAGCCCGCTCCATAACATGCGCGTCGCTTTATTAACGAAAACAAACGGCAAAAAAACTATTATCGTCGTTATCGTGGAAGCGAGAATGGCAAGCCCCACCTCGGAAGAACCCGAGACTATGGCATCGGAGTATTTTTCTTTCCAGTTGCGGGCGGCGAAATCCACGGTCTTTTTCTTTTTATCTATATTGTCCAGCACTACTATGGAATTATCGACGAGCATGCCTATGCCCAGGGCCAGACCGCTTAAGGTCATGACGTTTATGGATATTTTATAAAAATACATCAGGATAAAAGTAGCCATTACCGATATAGGTATGGTCACCGCGATTATAGCCGTAACCCTGGGATCTCGCAAAAACAATAAAAGCACCAGGACCGCGAGGATCGCCCCGTATAAAAGAGACGTTTTCACCGCGTTTATGGCCTGGTTGATTGTCTCGGCCTGGTTAAGAGTGTATTTTATGAATATGTCCCTGTCCAGAGTCCTCTTCAGGAGTTTTAATTCCTCCAAAGCTTCGTCAACCACCTGTATGGTGTTGGCCGTCGATTCTTTCTGCACATATATGGAAACTACCGGCTCTATGTCGGTTCTCGCGTAATTAGTCGGCTCCAGAAAAGAATCCCTTACTTTGGCTATCTCTTTCAATTTTATGACGGAGCCCTGAGGAGTCGTAGTGATTCCTATGTTTTCTATATCGCTGAGAGACTGGAATTCGCCTATTATCCTTATAAGAAACTTATTTTTTCTGCGCTCTATATCACCGGCCAGAAGGTTTATATTGTTCGCTCCGAGTGAATTGACTACATAGTCCATGGGGATGCGATACTGATATAATTTATTCTTATCGACTTCCACCAATATTTTTCTTTCCCTGCCGCCATAGACGTCGACGTTCGCGACGCCTTCTACTCTTAACAGGCGTTCCTTTACCTGTTCGTCGACTATTTTTCTCAGCATCTCGGGCGTGCGGTTCTCTCCGGTAACAGCCAGCAATAAAATGGGAGTGTCTGATTCCTTATACTGCGCTATTATGGGCTTTTCTATTTCCTTGGGCAGTTTATCCCTTATCTTGGAAAATTTTTCCCTGACCTCAAGCGCGGCAAAATCCATGTTAGTTCCCGGCTCAAATTCCAACCATATCCTGGATTCACCCGCTTTAGACGTGGAATATATGTTCTCGAGATGAGTTACGGTGCTTACGGCTTCTTCGACGGGCCGGGTAACGAGAGTTTCGAGTTCCTGCGGGGGCATACCACCCCTTACGGCGATTATTATACTTATATCCCCGTACGCGACGTTCGGCTTAAGTTCGACAGGCAACCGCGTCAGAGAAACTACTCCCACCAGCAATACGCCGATAAAAAGCATAAAAACAGTAACGGGCCTTTTAACCGAAAATTCAGAAAGATTCATTTTCTCTTATCCCTTATAGCCTGTCCCATATCCCTGGGAAAGCTCATACCATCTACCCGGCCCGCGGGGCCCTTTTGTCTCGAGCATGCCCTTGTCGAGCATTTCTTTCAGATCCCTTGCCGCCGTCGGTACGGATACGTTAAATAATTCCGCGTATTCTTTTCTCGTAATCTTTTTATTCTTCATAAGATAATCTATTAAACCGGATTGTCTCTTGTTCAAGTCTCCGGGAAGTTTGTCCTCTTCTGGTTTGCCAACGGCGTCTTTTTCAGGTTCGGGTGTTTTTTCTTTCTTTTCTACCTGTATGATAAAAGGTTTTACTTTCGGTTCCGGGATGGTTTTTCTTTCTTCCGGCGGAGGCAATGTCATTACGTCGGTCTTTTTTTCGGATGGGGCCATAGCTTTTTCTTTGTCTACGTTTTTTTCCGGTTCGGGTTTTTTCTTCGCTCTTATTTTAAACATAGGTATCTTTGGGATTTCTATCTTCTTGACGGGTTCGCGCGAAAGGAAACCGGCCACTATTGTGTAGATACAGGGTATTACAAAAAGGGTCAGAACCGTAGCCACCACAAGACCTCCCATTACCGTAACAGCCATCGGACTCTGCAGTTCTGATCCTTCGGCTATGCCCAGAGCTAAAGGGAAAAGACCCAACACGGTTGTCATAGTGGTCATGAATATCGGCCTCAGCCTTGTCTTGCCGGATTCTATGACCGCGGGTATAAGTTCGACTCCCTCCTCACGCGACCTGTTAATAGAATCTATTAAAATAATACCGTTATTAACGACTATTCCTCCTAATATTATAAAACCGAGCATAACAACTACGCTTACCGGCGTCCCAGTAATATACAGAGAGGCAAACACTCCTATAAGAGAAAGAGGGACCGTAAACATAATGATAAAAGGCTGCCATAAAGACTCAAACTGG
>CAZEGO010000095.1:0-6272 GCA_964511955.1 uncultured Planctomycetia bacterium
GATTTTAGAGGCAACTCCTCGGAGCTTTTATGTCAAAATCGCTGATTGACTCCGAATTCTATCCTTCACTAAAAAATATCATTTACCAACTTATTTCTCAAATAACTGATTAAATTTCTCAAAATATCCCTTCTCTATTTCCCGCAGCATTTCTTGTACTTCTTTCCGCTGCCGCAGGGACAGGGGTCGTTCCTGCCTGTTTTTTGTCCAACCTTCTCCTCAATATCTAAAGGAAGAGTAAAAGAGGTTATGTGGGTATTTAACTGCCGTGGAGACCCTTTTGCTCTCATCTTATTAGACATCTCGGAAGGTATACGTCCTCCGAGCTCCCATCTCGGAAAATTGTTCCAGATATGGGTAAAGATGTCTGAAATCTTCTGTGGATTTTTATTATGCTCCGTCAAAAATTTACTTATGAGCATATCTTGATGTTTTCTTCCTGTTATATCCTTGCGTAATTCCTCATATACTTCTACCAGTCCTAATTCCCTTTTTGTCATCCGCCTCAAATCTTCATCAACATCTTTATTGTGAGGATCTTGAGTAAAAAACATCTCTTTGATCCTGCCTTCCCGCGCCAGCTTAAGCGCGGACAAAGAATACGGCGCTCTTTGTTTTAAATCCCTTTTAACTGTCTCGTCTATAATAAGCCTCGGATTTTCTATATCCTTTAAATACGCCAGGTCATTTTCTATTTTTACGCGCGGTTCTTCATTAAGATAATAAAGCATTTCTTCTTTGGAAAACTGCTTTTTACAGTTAATGATATCCTTTATCTCTTCAACGATAACATCAACAGGCGCCGCCCCCAGGAAATATAAAAGTCCGTAAGTATACCCACATAATCTTTTAAGATACTGTTCCCTATCTCTATTTAAAATCTCATCCGCTTTTTCCTCTATCTGTTCCACTACTTCATAATCCAGATATTCCTGATCATCCCGCCAGCATTTATATATACGCTCCAGGGCCATATTGATGTATTTTATAGCCTCGTCTTTTTTACCCTGTTTATAATAGGCTTCGGCAAGGCCTTCATAGCTATCCCAGTGAGAAGAGTCAATCTCCTGTTCCAATAAGAAAAATTTCTCAGCCTCCTCAAGATTGCCTTCTTTTAAACAGTTACTCCCTCTATTGGAAAAATACTGCGGATCATTAAGTATCTCTTCCTCCATACATGCCAATTCAAACGACAGAGAGGCTGTCAGCAAAGGAAGCTGGCTGTTTTTAAATTCAGGGTCTTCCAGAAGCAATACAGCGGTATACGCAACGCGAGACGTCTTTTCGTCTTTCTTTCCGTATTTTTTATCTATTTTTTCAAGCAGTAAAATTAATTCTTTTTTCTTTTGATAAATAAAATATTTATCTATGATCGAAAGGCCTTCTTTGAATATAATATCCATCCGTTCATCAGGATTTTTATTCCTGATTTTCAAAACAATATCCTGGCATTCAATATCTTCATAGTTAACGCCTAATTTAAAATCTTTAAACTCTCTAAGTTTGAGAAGCTTAACAGTATCAACAATATCTTCCGCAAATTTTTTTTTAAAGCTCGGATCTATCTCATTTAAAAAATCGCCTTTCATATACCCTCCATATTTTCCCTAAAAACAAAAAACCTTCGCCTGCTTGTAAACCAAGCCTGCGAAGGTTTTACTTTATTAACGTCCGGGAATTCCCCCTTCAAACACGGGACTTCTATATCCTTTTTATTTTATATTTTACCTGATTTCTAAAAATAAACAAGTATTTTTTTCTTTTACCTCATAATCCTGACCTTAATCTTTCTTATCCACTTTTAATTATCGTTTTTAATTCCGATATATTATTTATCAGATAGTCCGGTTTTTCTCTCACTATGTCTTCCTCTTTACCTATACCGTAAGTTACTCCGCAGGTGTGTACTCCGGCGTTTTTACCCGCCGCTATATCTATGGCCATGTCTCCTATCATTATTGCCTTTTCCTTCGGCACGTCGAACTGCTCCAGCATGGCGTTCAGCTGACATGCCTCGGGTTTGGAGCATTTCTCGTCATCCCCGCCCATTATCTCCACGAAATACCCGCGCAGACCAAGGCGCTCCAGAGTTATTTCGGCATACTTTTTATTTCTGTTAGTTACCAAAACTTTTTTCCTCTTTCCGAAATAGTCCAGGACCTCAGATACGCCCGGATATATCTTGCTCTCATCGGCACAGTGTTTTTTATAATAATCCTCGAATATAACCAGAGCTTCGTTCACCCGTTGCTCCGTGTCTGTTTCCAGGGATTTGCGCAGAAGGTCTCTGACGCCGTAACCTATGTAGGAAACTATTGTATCGAATGATTTTTCGGGGAGCCCCGAAGCGCTTAAGGTATGGTTAACGGCCATGACTATATCCTTCCTGGAATCTATAAGCGTACCGTCTACATCGAAAAGCAAAAGGTCTATATGCAACATTTTTCCATTCTCCTTTGTTTTTTATGATTTTTATGATATTATATATTACACCATGAGTCAATCCATGTCCAAAACAAAACAAAACTTTTCCCTTGAAGAAAGTACCGCCAATAAACTGGGGGTCTGTCTTTTTAAATATCAACTTGGCCGGGACCAGAAATTCATCGCGACGAATAACGCCCTGGCTAAAATATTGAAATATCCTTCCGGACATTCTTTTAAGAAAACAAGCCTGCCTTCTCTTTTCGTAACGGAAAAAGACGCTTCCAACTTTTTCAGACTTATAAACACTCAGGGCCTGGTAAAATTTTACGAGACGGCTTTTCTGGCAAAGAACCGGAAACCGGTGTGGGTGGCCATTACCGCGTCGCTCATAAAAACGAAAGGCTCCAAAAAAACTTATATAGAAGGCATAATAGAAGACATATCGAAACACAAAGAACTTGAGGAAAAATATGCTCTCGAGAGAGAACTCTTTCAAAGCCTTTTAAACAACCTGCCCGACGCGGTATATTTCAAAGACAGGAAGAACCGTATTTTGAGAGTGAATAAATTCTACGCCGACGGTTTCGATATGAAACCCGAGGAAGTATGCGGAAAAACGGATTTCGATTTCTTTCCCAGAGAACAGGCACTCAAAATGTTCGAAGACGATAATTATGTCTTGAAGACAGGAAAGCCCATAATAGGTAAAATAGAAAGGACTCTTCTGCCGAACGGAACGCAGAACTGCGTCACGACCACCAAAATTCCCTTAAAGGACAGAAAAGGTACCGTTATAGGCACCATGGGCATAACGCGCGATATAACGCTTTATGACAGGATGGAAAAAAACCGGCTTAATATGGTAATAACGTCGCTAAAGGTCCTTGATAAAGTCCTTGAGATAAAGGATCCCTACACCTTCGGGCACACCCGCCGGGTATCAATAATAGCCGAGCGCATAGCTAAAGAGCTGGGTTGGGATGAAAACAGGATTCTTGAGTTGAGAATGTCAGCGGAGCTGCACGACATCGGAAAAATACTTATACCTCTTGAAATTCTCAACAAACCGGGTAAACTTTCCGATCTTGAACTCGGTATGATAAGGGAACACGTGGAAAACTGCTATAATATGCTTAAGAACCACGACTTCCCTTTTCCTCTGCCGGAAGCCATCTACCAGCATCATGAAAGGTTAGACGGGAAAGGTTATCCCAGGGGCCTGTCCGGCGAGAAGATTATACCCGAAGCCAGAATATTGGCCATATCCGACGTATTGGAAGCCATGACTTTCCACAGGCCTTACAGAGCGGCTCTCGGGCTGAATAAAGCCATAAAAGAACTGAAGGAAAACGCCGGCTTAAAATATGATAAACATATAGTGAAAATAGCCCTTAAAGTCATAGAAAACAAAGATTTTGGACCTTTCTGGATGGACAAAGAATCTTTCAATTAATACCTCTCTTCCGATTTATGAAATCATCCGGGGAATATCTCATAAGAAAACGTACCGGCAAAGCTATTCACGATTATAAAATGATCTCCGATAAAGACAGGGTGCTGGTGGGCGTGTCCGGAATAGACAGTCTTTCCCTTCTGAACGTCCTGCATGAAAGGTCTAAATACGTGCCCGTCAAATATAAACTGATAGCGTTTCACGCGATATTGAACAAAAAAAACGCCCGCACGATAGAAAAATTCGTAAAAGCTAAAAATATAGAGTATCATTCCGCTGTTCTGGACCTGAAAGAAAACAGAAAAAAAGACATAAAAAAGACCGAGTGCTTCTGGTGCTCCTGGAAAAGACGCGAGACCGTCTTTAAGGCCGCGAACAGGTTCAAATGCAATAAGATTGCGTTCGCTCATCATCTTGACGACATACTGGAGACATTCCTGATGAACATATTCTTCCGGGGCGAATTAAGCACCATGCCTCCGAAATTAAGAATGTTCAAGGGTAGATTCCATCTTATAAGACCCTTTGCTTATCTTGAGAAATCGGATATAAAAAAATATGCCCGTGAAAAAGGTATTCCCGACATGCCGTACAGATGCCGACATTCGCCGAAAACAAAAAGACCGGCTATGAGAAAGATACTGAACGATCTGAAAAAAAACAGCCCCAGAGTAAAAGAAAACCTGTTTAAAAGCATGTCAAACTTAAAAAAAGAATATTTGCCCTCAAAAGGTATTAGGTAAAAACTTCTTATTATGAATAAACGGATATTGCTTATTACGGCGCCTCCTTTATGGCCTAAAATGCCGCCTGTCGGAGTAGCCCATTTAAAAGCGTTTCTGCGTTCGAAGGGAATAGAATGCGATATATTGGACATGAATATTCTATTTCATAACCTATTTGAAGATAAGATTAAAAAACAGTGGCTTATAAGCTGTAATACCGGACTTGAGAAAAACATGTTCTCTATCGTAAAAGAACGGCAAACAAAAAAACTTAACGGAATAATCGATGAGATATTAGAGTACGACGCAGCGGGCTTCTCCTGTTTTAAAAGTAATACGCGCTTTTCTCTCGAGTTGGCGAAAATCCTGAAATCATCCAAAAGGTCCATGAAAATAATAATGGGCGGGCCCGAGATAACGAGGCAGTTTCTAAAAAAGGACGGGGATTTCATCGGGAAAAACCGCGAATATTTCGATTTCGCCGTGGCGGGCGAGGGAGAGCTTCCCGTTCTTAACTATCTGACGGAAAAATACGAATCGCAAAAAACCGCGGCTTTTGTCGAAATGGGAGACCTTGACGACGTGCCTTTTCCCGGGTACGACACGACTTTATATCCGTCCGAAAAATCCGTTCCGCTCCTTTTTTCGCGCGGGTGTGTAAGAAAATGTCTTTTTTGCTCCGAAAGACTCCTGTATAAAAAATTCCGGGTCAGGACGGCGCATAAAGTCATCGAAGAAATACGGTATCACCTGTCGAAAAATATAAGATATTTCGTCTTTCACGACTCCATGATAAACGGCGACCTGAAAAAACTCAGGGAATTATGCGACGGCATAATAGAAAATTTCGGCTCCGTGAGCTGGGAAGCCCAATTCTGTATAAGAGACGACATCCCTGAAAATCTTTTACGAAAAATGAAAAAAAGCGGCTGCTACAATCTTTTCGTGGGATTGGAATCCGGATGTAACTCCACGCTGCGCAAGATGAACAAGGGATTCTCGACAGAGCACGCACTTTCGCTTTTCGGGAAACTTAAAAACGCCGGCTTAAATTACGGTATAAGCATAATAGTCGGCTATCCCGGAGAAGCCGAACAGGACTTTCGGGAAAGTCTGGATTTCGTAATAAACAACAGGCATCTTATCCCGAAAATAGAGCAGATAAACCCTTTCACTTATTATGACGGCACGCCCGCGGATAAATCATATGATTATTCCGTGAATCATACGTCTCTTGAGCGCCTGAGCACATTCTCCGGGGAAATCAAAAGACAAGGGATTAAACACACGAACGCTTTTATAGGTAACCTGGTGGAGAAAGAATGACAAAAATCAGCACGGTCAAAATATCCAGGATATTAAACCCCACCTCGATAGACCTGGGCGAATATGTCGTGAACCCGTTCATGGGTTGCGAGCTATCCTGTCTTTACTGCTATGTCAGGTCTAATAAGGTCATAAGCAGAAAAAAAGAACCTTGGGGCAGCTACGTAGACGTAAGAGTAAAAGCTCCGAAACTGCTTGAAAAAGAGATACTTCTCAAAAAACCCACCTCCGTACTCCTGGGTTCGACCACGGAATGCTTTCAGGATACCGAGAAAAAATACAAAGTGACCAAAAATATACTGGAAGTCCTCAATAGATACGGCGTGTATTTCAACATATTG
>CAZEGO010000096.1:0-6266 GCA_964511955.1 uncultured Planctomycetia bacterium
GAGGCATGTATACCCATGCCTATAACCAGCAGGTTCAGGCAATGAGGGACCTTTACGGAATAGAAGGATGGCTGGGCCTTCCTACGGGCAGTTTCAGGATATTCGGGTTAAACACTCACATATCCAAGCCTATAGTACTTTCGGTTTTTATGAGGCCGGTTATGGGTAATGTCGCGAGCATGGGCTTTATGCACGCGTACGCGATTGTAGGAGGAGCTTTATTGCCCGCGCTTTCTAAAGGGATTTCCAGGGTTGCCAGGAAAGTCAGGACTCCTTATTTCGCTTTAAGAGCCAACAATCTCAGAAATAAATCTTTCTCAGGTCTGGACGAAATAATGAAACAGAAGCCTGCCCATACGGCCACTGCTTCTTTTGTGCTTCAGGCCCTGATACCGGGCATATCTCAGGATGACAAGGAAGAAAGAGTTAACAATTACGCTGCTTTAAGAAGGATACTTAATGAAGAAAGTATATCAAATAGAAAACTTGATAAAGTAAGCCTTAAAGATCCCGATAAGATAAACGGCGTATTAAACATGGCACGATCCGTCATGACTTCTTCAACCTCCGGAAAGAGACCAAGAAGATATAAGGATGTCGGGGAACTTGTGGAAGCCGTAAATTCAGGCAAAGCTGTTATTAATGAGAATATAAACAGTCAGGCCTTGTTTGATAAGATAACCGAACTTTCCGATATGAAACCCATGGGCTTCAGGGGATTGATGCTTAATATTTCCAAGGCCTTTAACCAGATAACCACTTTCTTCCCTAATTTCCAGATGATGGAATTTAGCTTTACGAAAAATGATAAAGTCACTTTAAATGATTTAAGAGAATTAGCCGAACTCTCCGGCAGGAGAAGTGCCAACCCCATAGAAATGGCACAATATTTATATCCCGGAATAACAAACAGCGAACTTTCTGTTCTCAAAAGTATGTATGGAAGGGGCGGATATCTTAATAAGTTAGGCATTTCCGAGAAAGTTAGTATATCAGAAGCCAGAGACCTTATCAGAATGGATTCTAAAGAAGCATTGGATTTTATCTGGGCTAAAGTGGAAAATACTCAAATTTTCTCAGCTGTCCTGGATATGCAGGATTTTCTGGGGAAAAACGAGGAAGCAGTAACCACAGAGAGCCTTAACGAGTTTGCGGATTCGAAATTAAAAGGAATGAACAGGTCTGAGAGAAGAAACCTTACTTACATGCTTTATTTAGGCCCGACATCAACCAGAAAAGATGCCACAAGAATTACGAGGAACGATACGGCGCTTAGAAACATATCCGGAGCGCTCTATCAGAAATATGACGTGAGAATACTCTCGGAGGAAGACGCTATGAACGAGGTATTCGGTATATATGATATGGTTTCCGCGGCCGATGAAGATTTCGCGAAGTCTATACTCATGCCCGAAAACGGCAGGCCGGATAAGATGTTTAAGATATGGGGTCTCAGCGGAAAGAATAAGAAGGCTTATTCGGCAAGAATAAAGAAAGCCCTGGGAAATATCCTTGCGCTTGCCGAAGGTAAGACCAATGAAGAGAAGCTCGCCATAGTGGGAGCTTTTGTCGGACAGAGGGGCATGGGCCCGAAAGCAATGGCCGAAAAACTTGAACAGGCGAAAGATCTATACGACTTTCTGGTAGATAATATCGGTATACCGGAGCATGTAGCAAAGACGGTCGCCCTAAGGTCTCAGGCCGTTGAAAAATTATCCAAATTCGCGGAACTAAAAGGAAAACCTTATTCCGGGAAACTAGGGGAAGTTATAAAGAGTTATCTTGCTCAGATGCCTCGCGGAAAAGGTATGGAATATCTGGTCACTTTGGCAAGCGTAGACGATAAGCCCGGAAGAATGCCCGCGAGAGCCGAAGAAGTCGCGGAAGAACTGCTTTATAAATATGAACAGGAAGGATTAATCACTCACAGGATAAGAGGCGAGACAGCCGGCGCGGGAGAGCGCAGAGTCTCTGTGGCATCAAGACCCGAAGAAGAAAATCAATGGAATGACTTCGAGAACATAACGAACGAGATGTTCGCCGAAGGCGAAGGATGGATGAGAGAAGAACCGAAAATAATTTCCAGTAATTTCACCGGCGCGGGAGTGATAGAAGCTAAAGTAAGGAAACCCAACGGCGAGGAAATATACGTGGCATTTGATTTTAACGAGAACGCGATTTACGTAAACGAAGAGAAAATAAGAGATATACATAAGGATAGAAGTTTTGCTTCCGAGAGATACGGAGTGAGCGAGACGGAGTTTGCCGCGGCTAAAAAAGCCGAGGCGAAAATAGCTCAGGAGGAAGAACAGACGCAGGAACCCATGTCCATAAGAGACAAATATCAGGTGACAGACGAGGATCTTAACGAAATAGTTATAACAGTGTCTTCGTTAGACGCTCTGGAAGAAGGGTTATTATCCGACGACGATGCCATGGATATCATGAGGACTTTAGGTATAATCGGCGATGACGGAGCCTTCCTGACGGGAGACGATGCTCTCGGAGTTCTGGAACTTGTTAACATAGAGGACGTACCTGTTACGGGAAGCGCGGCTGAAGGGATGCCGGTGGCCGCTGGAGAAACAGTAGAAGCGGTAGGAGAGCTCGTGGAAGTCGGACAGGAAAGTTCCGAAGGCATGATAGATTATTCTTCTACTATGCCGCAGACAGGAGCCGGAGAGGGAATAGACAAAGGAAAAACAGAATTAGGCAGGACAGACGGTGTTATATATGACCGGTACGGAAGACCTACCGTATACGACAAGGCACCCGATAAAGGCGGCGAGAGGTTTACCGGTTCTCCGGAAGATTTACAGGATATTACACCCGGGGTATCGACTCCTGTTTACGGAACCGACGGTGCCGAGCTTATGAGTCCTGAGATGCTCAGGAAAGGGCTGGGAAGACAGCTTTCCACAAGGGTAACGCCCTCGGGTGAAATAATAGAGTTCGAACCGGTTAACATACTTAAGGAGAGAATCAGGACCTTGCAGGAAAGAGGTAAAAAGGTAGTAATAAAGACTCAAGAAGCCGTATACGGTAAAACATACTGGCTGGAAGTCGATATGCTCGGAAGGCTTGTATTGAGAGATAGATCGACCCCTCAGGATTATTCTTTGGGTGATCTTACCGAAGAAGAACTGCTTGAAAGAATAGAGGAGCCTCAGATAACATTGAGAGGCGAATCCGGTATGGGCGAAAGCATAGACATGATAAAAGATATCTCTTTAAATCTGCCTAATCTCAGCAGAAGCGAACAGTACAATGCGGCAAGACAAATCGCGGATATATGGTTAGAGGCCATAAGAAACGACGGTACCAGAGGCGGGCCTAAGGAGATAACGGATATATTGACAGGCCTTAAAGGCATAGCTCCCGAACTCGCCCTTATCTTCGATACCATAAAACAAATCACTCCCGAATATCTTGACGGAAAGACAAACGAGGAAGTAATAAACGGATTAATAGCCGACGCCGAAATATACGGCAAAGCGATAAACGATTTCTTTAATAAAATAATGAAGACCGAGAAAGAAGAGCAGTCCATGGAAGAAGACACTAAGCTGGATATGATGGGTGCTCTGAACTCTTCAAAAGGAGTATCCGCCATAAACTGCGGTGTGGTCACGCTGGGAGCTTTGATAGAATCCACGACCGGTGAGAGGATTTCCCGTGAGGCTCTCGCGGATGAGATTTTCAATGAATTTCTCGAGCAGTCCGACGCCGAGATGATAAGGAAATTAGGAGAGGAAGGAAAAGTAGCGGCTTCCGTCCTTATAGCCGTGGGAGCGAGACACGGTTTAAGGTTAAAACTGGTCGAACTCGATTACAAAGCCATATCAGCCATAAATATGCCGTTCATAGCTCAGATCGTGGCTCCCGACGAACACTTTATGATAGGCAAAGGCAAAGCCAGGAAAAACAACGAGGATTATATGATAACTCTTGTTGCCAATGGCTTGATAGAGGCGGGCGTAAGCGTGGCTGAAGTTATAAATAGAGGTTCGCAGGGTAAGATAATGGCCATAGTTCCCGAAGAATATGAAGGCGAGAAAGTGGAAGAAAAAGCGTTCGGCGCCAGTCCGAACGTCTCGTTTGACAGTATTGTATATGATATAACCGGCATGGAACAAGTGACGGAGCTCAGTCTCGAAGGAATCGGAATCGCGGGAGCAGCGGAGAAAGAAAGCGTCTTTAAGCGGGCCGTTAACAGAGCGAGAGCCGCCGTTGCCCGATCTGCTGATGTCAGAAGAAGAACCCTTGTGACAGTGGCTGTTATAGGAATTTTCTTCGGAAATGTATGGGGAGTTTTGGCTGTAGCCGCGTTATTTGAATTACTGATGACGCTTTTTGGTGCTGCCGAGGAAGAAGCCATAACGGAAAGCGTTAAACCCGATATACCGGATGAGTATCGGGATCTTATAGATAAATTCAGCGAAATAGAACAGGAAGTTGAAGGTAAGACACCCCGTGATTCTCAGATAAGAGGCGCTTTGGCTCAGCTCAAAGGTGATATAGTCGCCATGAGCACAAGCGGCGGTAAAACTATAATGCTGAGGCTCGCGGCGTATCTCGACTCGATAAGAAACGAAGGCAAGAATATACAGCCCTACGTTGTGACGACTTCGGATTACCTGGCCAGGAGAGACGCCGATGAAGCGGCTTTGCATATGGCCAAATTAGGTAAGAAGGTCGGAGTCGTGCTCGTGGAAGGAAAGAAAGCACTTATATATGAATACGATAAAGCTACTGATTCGGGAGAATGGAAAGAAGTAGAGCCAGAACAGGTATGGAAAGAAGCCGATATAGTTTACGGTACCAAATCATCCTTTATATTCACTCTCGAAGGAGAACTGTTCGCCGGATACGGTAAAGAGAAAGTCCTTATGTCCAAACAGCACAGCCTGTTTATAGATGAAGTGGACAGACCTACCATAGAAGAATTATCCGAAAGCCACCAGATACAGGGAGACGCAAAGAGCGATACTTCCATAGAGGTAATGCAGAGAAAAGTCGATATGATAGCAAGGAAATGGGGCAAGAACACAAATCTTTTCAGCATAAACAACAGACAGGTAACACTCCTTCCGGAGGGCAAGAAAAAACTCGCTCAGGAGTTAAGAGGAGATCTCGAGATTTTGGAGCCCTCAAGGCGCGAAGTGGAAATGATGAGATACGAGTATTACATGTCGGTGGCTCTTGAGGCATGGTATTGCCATGACGTAGGTAAGCTCGAAGGCAGTTACGTATTAGGGCAAAACCAGAACGGCGAGGATGATATAGTCATGATAGACGAGGCCACGGGCGAGCTTAAACCCGGTTCAGAATGGCACGGCGGCCTGCATAACGCGTTGAGACTTAAACACGGTTTTGATTATAAGACCGAGCACCTTACTTTGATATCGATGCCTATTACGGAGCTTTTGCCTAAGGAAGGCGAGGGTAGCCCTCTTAAAACGATCGCGGGTAAACAGCTTATCACCGGCTGGTCAGGCGCTACCGGAACAAATTCCAGTGAGGCCATGAAAAGGCTTTACGGAAAAGAGACCGTAAGCGTGGCGTCGGAAGCAACTGCCACCGCGGTGAACGAGGCCGTAAAGAACGGAAAAGGCGTAGTGCTCCACGCTTCCGACATGAACGAGGCGGAAGACCTGCTTGCTGAGCTGAGAAACTTCTCGCCTTATATGCCTGACGTAACTGCTAAAGGAAAAACTATAAGAATAGTGGAGGCTGAAAACGAACAGGAAGCCAAAGATATAGTTAATCAGAACAGAAAATACAGAGAAGTTCTTATAGTGATTACCAGAGACAACGCCGTTGACGAAGCTCTCAGAAGCGCTTTGGCAGGGGCCTATTATAGCGTGGCACTGGTGGGCAGGTTAAAACACAAGACTTTTGTGTTCAGAGGCGATACGGAGAGGAAACAGGCCGGTATAGCCAGGATAAAAGAACTTTACGATGAGACAAACGATAAAGGTCAGAAATCACGCTCCGTTATTGTAAGAGAGAGGTCCATAAGCGACGCCGAAGGATTAAGAGATACGCTGGTATCCAGGCACAATGTCGCGAAAGAGGACATAGAGATAATCGATGCCAGCAGAATCAGGCCGGAAGATCTCAGTCAGGATGAGCTGGCGAAACTTTTCACCCGTGAAGAGATAGACAGAGGCATTTCTCAGGAAGACGTCTTACAGAGAAAGATCGACCGCGTGACCTCAAAACAGGGCAGGATAGCCATAGTCGCCGGAAACATAATAAACAGA
>CAZEGO010000097.1:0-4360 GCA_964511955.1 uncultured Planctomycetia bacterium
TATATGCTATTGCAAGTAGATGGCACATTGAATAGGACCTTTTTAGATGGTATACTTAAAATTAGGAGGGTGTTTCGCACGTGCGCGCAAAATCAGGTCTAACGCTTATAGAAATAATAGTAAGTATTTTTATCGTCGCTTTCATGGTAGTAGGGATGTTAAGGCTGTATTCTCTCGGCAGGATTCAGTCTTTGATATCGAGGCATAAGATCATGGCGATAAACCTGGCACAGGCGGAAATAGAAAACCTGAAAAATACGGGATATGAGGACATAATATTATCTAATTATCCGCTGACACAAAACGTGATTATAGATACGGGGGAGACGGCATCGGTTGCCGATGATCTTAACGGCACAATGATCACTTTAGTTTCTGTCGTGGACCAGGGATATAAAGCCATAGTCACTGTCAGCTGGAACGATTACTACGGGGTTATAAATGAAATTCTCGAATCGACCATCATATCGTATCTCTAAAACAGGCTTTACGCTTCCCGAGTTTATGATAAGCGCCGCTCTTTTATTAGTGGTGTTCAGCCTTGTGTTTACCGTATATCTGACGGTTCAGAAACTATGGAGAGGAGGCTTTACGCAGATAACGTTCCAGTCAAGAGGAAGGATAGTTCTGTCGGGTATATCAAGGAACCTTCGCTCTTCCACGGGAGCCACCATATTAAATAACGGCGACCGAATAAGATTTATTACGGATCCCGCCAGGACCCCACAGACTGCCGGCGATGATATAACCGGAGAGTATTATGTTTCGGGTACCGATATTGTTTACGATCCCGACATAACAGTTTCGGGTGACGAGTCGGTTCTGTTAAGAAACGTATATAACGAAAGTGCTATACCCTTTTTTCAGATATCGGGAAATTTGGTAGTGGTAACTTTCAGGCTTTACAGCAGCGATGCCGTGTATGGGACGTATTGGTCCAGCATGACCACGTCGGTCAAAATGAGGAACGCTTAATATGACCAAAGACAAAAAAGGATTCGCGTTGATAGTGGCTATGACTTTTCTGGGTCTGCTTTTTATGGGAGGCAGTTCTTATCTTTACATGACCACCAACGAGTCAAGGCAAAGTGCCCTCCAAAGCGATTTAAACAAGGCTTTTTTTCTTGCGGAAACCGGTATCGAGAGGGGCATGTGGCGGATAAAAAACGATAATGTGGTAAACAGCGAGATCCACCGCCTCAAAGGCAGCGGCGCGGCACAAAATTATCTGGAAGATATCGATATAAACATTACGATAAATTATCTGGGAAATAGCGTGTATCGGGTTGTATCCTCCTCGCAGGTGGGAAGCTCCTCGAAAACGTTAAACGCTACGGTGCAAAAAAATCCGCCCTCGGATGTTTTTGATTACGGGTATTTTATAAATAACTGGGGATGGTTCTACGGAGGAGGCATTACTTCACGCGGAGATATCCGATCCAACGGCAGGTTTGATTTCAGGGACAGGCCGCGTGTAGAAGGGGAAATTTTTTCCGGGTATGAAATAGACGACGGAGGTCAGGGTATAAGAGGTTCGGGCGGCAACGAGGAAAACCAGCATCCTTACTCGGATGGTTTGGATATGCCCAATCTATACGATCTTTCTTATTATGAGAGCCGCGCCGTAAGCGGCAACGGTTCTATCTTGCATGACGGCACTACTTTGGTCAACGGTGTATTGGGAGACGATGCCGGGGAAAACGAGGATATCGTGTTGATAGGTACTCCATCCAATCCTATAGAGATTAACGGAACAGTCGTTGTAAGAGGAGACGTTATTATAAAGGGTACCATTGCGGGCCAGGGGACCATCTACGCGGGTAGGAATATTTATATAGCGGATGATATCCGGTACAAGACCGCTCCCTCGAGCCCCAGACCTGCGGGGAACAATCCGGATGCGGTAGATAACTGGGTGAACAACCATAAAGATAAGGACCTGGTAGGATTTGCGGCTACCGAAAGTATCGTAATGGGTGACTACACCGGAGAGACCGGGGGAGCGTGGTATGCCGATAACTGGCTGTTTAATATGGGCGACGAAGACGTGGGCGAGGACGGCATACCCGACACCGACGATAGTTACGAAGGCGACGGGGTTTTTCAGAGTCAGCATGAAGACCTGGACGGGGACTCAGTATACGATAATAATTATAACTGGGCCGATGTTCGGACCCGGACGGACGTGACATCTTTCGATAATTGTCCGGAAGGCGTTACCGACTTCGGCGACATAGCCGATAATACGGTGAATAGATTAGACGGCGTTTTTTATACCAATCACGCGTTTTGCGGCAGGACGGGTAACGGAGCCATAATAAACGGTGCCATAATATCGAAAGACGAGGCTATAATCTACCGTAATACCATTACCATAAATTACGACGAAAGAATAAACTCTAAATATACCAGCGGCGAGAACAGTGTTATAGATATCGATTTGCCGGTATCGAAGAAAGTGGAAATCATAAGATGGTGGGAGTAAGATTTATTGCTGTTTTTATCATAATGTTTTACTTTTATTCTCCTTCCGCGTACGGGCTCAGGTATTTTTCTGTCCATGACTCGGAAGATAAGGGCAGCGTTTTCAGCGACAAAGATTATGTAACCGTTGAACTTCTCGAGGAATCGAAAAACATAAAAGACCGGAAAGAAGTCATATCCAAAGAGGTGGAGACACTGAGAAGAGAAAGAGAAAAACGGTTAAAGCCGTTTGTTGCAGAGGCAAAAAATCCTTATCCCGGCTCTTTTTCCGGGGAAGATTATGATAAAGAGCCGCGATATATGCCGGCGAAAAGGGAAGAAAAAACCGGAGACATCCTAACCGATTCGTCGCCGGTCCCGACTGATAAAAAACCCGGGATTCTTTTTAATTTAACGTTCCTGTTTCTTTTAGGGGCGTCTTTTTTCGCCGCACGCGTTTTTATCCGTCCGAAATAGCACTCCATTTTTTCTTGCATTTACAGAGGGTTGTTGATAATATCTTGATATGATGAAAAAGAAAACTCAAAATCCGCAGGAAGAACGCCGACAATACATCAGGTTAAACGCCGTTTTCCCCGTTGAATTTCAGTTTCTGGATCCGGAAACCGAGGGTTCTATAAGCGACATAAAACAGGGTTTTACCAGGGATATCAGTAAAGGCGGTATATGCCTTGAGGTTAACACCACGGAGGAAAAATTTGAGGATATCCTTAAAGAGCGAAAGCTCAAGCTCGATCTGCGCCTTCACATACCTATTACCCACGGTGAGTCTAAAGCCGTAGCCAAAATCGCCTGGCATAAAAAGATAAAAACCGGGTATCCGAATAAGTATCTTATAGGGCTCAGTTTTGAGAGCATTGACCAGAAAGACAGGGACAGGATATATTTTCATGCCAAGCGCATTTCTCTTACCCCCAAAATAGTATCGGTTTTTATTTTATGCCTACTTTCCTTTGCGGCCTATTTTTTCGTTTCGGATTTAAGGTTGAAGAGAGAGAACAGGCGTCTGGTTACTCAGATTGTCAGTCTTTCCAAAGTCAAATCAAGACTGGAAAAAAAGATAATGAATTTTGACGAAGAGCATAAGGGTAGCGAAGAAAGATTACGTGAAAACGAGAAAAAGATAAAAGAGTACGAGGACAGGATGGAAGCCCTGGAAGGTCTGACTGAGAAATTAAAGGAGAAAGACGCTTTATTGGAGGATTTTGTACTGGAAAAGGAAGAGACTAAAAGAAGACTTAAAGCAGCGTTGACAGAAAAAAAGGAATTATCACGAAAAACCGGCGAACTGGCCGAGGAAGCGGAATACCTCAAAAACAGGATATCAAAGCTTCTTAAGGAAAGGGTATCGGCGGAAGACAACCTGAAAGAACTCCTGTCTTCCTTTGAAAAAGTGGAAGAGAAAGGCATAGAAAGTATGTATAGATGGATTAAGAATCACCAGAACAAAATAACGGGCCTGGTAACCAGTTATGAGGGGGACAGAAATTTCGAAGACTGGGGGTTTACATATGACCAGTCTCTGGCAGCTCAGTGTTTTTCTCTCGTGGGAGACAAGGCTAACGCTGAAATGATATTCGACTTTTACAAAGAAAAGGCGGAGAGGCAATACGGAAGCTTTACTAATGCCTATGATACGTATACGGGAGTAATTACGGAATACAGTGTCCACGCCGGTCCCAATATATGGCTGGGTATAGCCATACTGCAGTATACAAAGAAGTTTAAAGACGAGAGATATTTATCTATGAGTGAGGAAATAGGGCAATGGCTTATAGGATTACAGGAAGAAGACGAGGACTACGGCATAAGAGGAGGTCCTGAATTCAGCTGGTTCAGTACCGAGCATAATCTGGACGCTTACGCTTTTTTCGGA
>CAZEGO010000097.1:4370-6260 GCA_964511955.1 uncultured Planctomycetia bacterium
TGCTGTATGAGATTACCGGAGTCAGAGAGTATTCGCTGGCGCAGAAAAGAACTCTTGAATGGATAAGAAAATTTGCTTTTAACGGACATCCCGGCAGAATCAACAGAGGTAAAGGCGATGCTACTATAGCCACCGATACGTTTGCCTGGTCCATAGCCGCTATGGGCCCCGAGCTTTTAAAAGAAATGGATATGGATCCGGATCAGATAGTGGATTTTGCAGAGACAAATTGCCTGGTTAACACATATTTTACCCGTCCGGGCGGTGAGCAAATGAAGATTACGGGTTTTGATTTCGGTAAGTATAGCAACATACCGAGGGGAGGAGTTGTTTCAACGGAGTGGACTGCTCAAATGATAGTCACTTTAAAAATAATGGCACGTTACCATAATGAGAGAAATGATTTTCTCAAGGCGAAATATTATAAACGTAAAGCCGAATTTTACCTTTCGGAGCTGGAGAGAATGATGATTGTCAGTCCTTCCAGAATAGGACAGGGAGAAGGATGTCTTCCTTACGCGACACAGGATAACGTAGATACCGGCCATGGATGGCGGGCGCCCAGAGGCTCAAGGACGGGCTCTACAGCCGGTACCGCCTATACTATATTCGCGAAATATAACTACAACCCGTTATCGCTTAAACAATTCTAATTATGAGAATAAAAAGAAAAATTTTATTAGTTGCCTTTCTTCTTCTGGGCGGATTTTATTCGTTAAGATTTTTTATCGGAGAGGATTTGGTTTTATCCCGTGGAGTCCGGTATGTATCCCGTATTTTTGACGGCGATACCATCCAGCTGTCGACGGGAGAAACTGTCAGGTATATTGGCATCGACACGCCCGAAATCAGACGAAAAAAGGGAGGGGAGTGGGTATACGACCCCATGCCTTTTTCACGGAAAGCTAAGGAATTTAACGCCGGAATGGTAAAAGGAAGACCTGTTGAACTGGAGTTTGACGTCCAGAAAAGAGATAAATTCGGAAGGTTGCTCGCTTATGTATATGCCGGAGACGAGATGGTCAACGAAGAGCTTTTAAAAAACGGTTACGCCGTTCTGTATACATATCCCCCGAACGTTAAGCACACGCGTGAATTTGTGAAGGCTCAAACGGAAGCCAGGGAGAAGGAGCGGGGGCTATGGAAAGGTCTTAAAGAGAACGTAATACCGGCGTCCGAAGCCTGCCGCAACATAGGTAAACTGCGAGCCGTGAGCACCAGGATACTGGACACTTATATCAGTGATAAAGTACTGGTGTTGAAATGCGAGGATGATTTTAAAATAGTGGTGTTTGGTAATAATTTCTCCATACTCCCTAAAGAGGGTATACGTTCTCCGGACAGTTATTTTAAGGGCAGAAACGTAAAGGTACATGGAATAATAAGGGAATACAGAGGGTCCAGCGAAATTATTCTGCATACGGAGTCGCAAATAAAGCTGTTGTGAAAATTTTCTCAAAGTATATGCTTGTTTTTAGGTAATATGTCGGGTATACTTGAATTATAGAAGTTTAATATTTTTCGGGTGAAACCGAAAAGGCAAACTAATCGAAAGGTTGGGACGCAAAGCCGCAGACCTAAATCCGCGTAAACGGACAGGGTAGCTGGGTTGCCGAAGCAATCGCGAGCCCATTCTTTCGATTTTTTTTAGGGTAAGTAGAGTTAGAGTATGTGTGTATCGAAAAGATGGGTTTTTTATGTCTTGCATATTGAAAAACTTTAAAAAAGTTCTAACCATTTCTTTTGTGCTTACTTTATCTCTTTGTCTTGCGCAGACCGCGTTCGCGGATTCAATATCCATAAAAGGCTCAACAAAAATACACAGGATGGGCGGATACGTAATCGTTATAAATTACGAAACCCGAGACAGGTGGACAGACCATATTCTAT
>CAZEGO010000098.1:0-6177 GCA_964511955.1 uncultured Planctomycetia bacterium
CGGCGCCTGGAGGGAATTCTTGTATCCATATTTGTTTTTTAACTCCGGCGCTAATTCTTTTCTGTATTTTTCAAGTAATCGTGGAGTCATTTTATATCAATTCCTTGCATTTTTTACAGATTCTTGTTTTAGTCCCGTCGCTGAGTTTGTCGGAGCCCACCCTGGTGGGTTTTCCGCATTTCTGGCAAACTACCATAAGGTTGGACACGCTTACGGAGCTTTCTTTCTGTATGATTCCTCCCTGCTGGTCTTCTTTGGTTCGTCGGGCATGTTTTTTGACAAAATTGATGCCCTGGACAAGCACCCTTTTCCTGTCAGGATAGACGTTCAACACCTTACCGGTCTTACCTTTATCCTTACCCGCTATAATCTTAACTGTATCGTCTTTACGTATCTTGCTCATATTCCTTGTCCCCTGTCCCGTGTCTCATGTCGCTATATCACTTCCGGCGCCAGAGAAACTATCTTCATAAAATTCTTTTCTCTCAATTCCCTGGCCACAGGGCCGAAAATCCTGGTGCCCCTGGGATTCATCTGCTGGTCTATAATAACCGCCGCGTTCCTGTCGAACCTGAGATATGACCCGTCGGGCCTTCTTATAGGGTTTACGCTTCTTACTATAACCGCTTTAACGACCTCGCCTTCTTTGACCGCTCCGTCCGGAGAAGCCTCTTTGACGTTGGCTGTTATAATGTCGCCTATTTCGGCTATCCTCCTGCCGCGCTTCCCTATTACACCGATGCAGGAAGCTTTTTTGGCGCCGGTGTTATCCGCGACATCCAGTATCGTACGCATGGTAATCATGATTTAAGCACCTCTGCTAATCGCCATCTTTTGTTCTTTGACAACGCCCGCGTTTGCTGAATCTTTACCTTATCACCCGTCTTAGCTTCTCCTTTTTCGTCATGTACCATAATTCTCGCACTGGTGCGCACAATGCGCTTGTAGACAGGATGCGTCGCGGTCTTGTCGATCCTGACCACTATGCTTTTCGTCATTTTATCGCTGATTACCGTGCCTAAGCGTTCTTTCTTCCTTGCCCTGGGTTTCATCTCTATTTATTCTCCTTCTTATCTCTCATTATCGTTAAAATCCTGGCAATATCACGTCGCGCTTCTTTGATTTTGCTGGGTTTTTCAATGCGCGCGGTGGCATTTTTTATTCGCATTTCGTAGAGAGATTTCTTTAATTCATTCATTTTCTCTTTAAGTTCCTGCCGGGACAAATTCCTAAGCTCCGTTGCTTTCACTTTCCAGCCTCCCTGACTATATTCCGCTTTTCCTTGTTATGAACCGTGTCCTGAACGACAGCTTCGATGCAGCCAGTCTCATGACTTCCTTGGCAAGCGACTCGTCCACTCCGCCCAGCTCAAAAACGATTTTACCTTTCTTAACCACGCTCACCCAATAGACCGGCATACCTTTTCCTTTACCCATCCTGGTCTCCGCCGCAGTCGCCGTGACGGACTTATCGGGAAAAGCCCTTATCCACAGCTTCCCCACACCCTTCAAGGCCCTTGCTACCGTAACCCTGCAGGCTTCTATCTGGTTATTAGTCAGCCAATCGTTTTCCAGGGCCTGAAGCCCGAATTCGCCAAACGCGAGAAAGGAACCTTTTGTGGCCTTCCCTCTCCTCTTGCCCCTATGATGCTTTCTGTATTTAACTCTTTTCGGCATTAAAGGCATAACTATACCTCTTTTTTATTTTTTTGATCCGTCTCTTCGGTTGTTTCCTTCTTACCTACTATAATGTCTCCGGTATAAACCCACGCTTTCACTCCTATAAGGCCGGCCGTCGTGTGGGCTTCCGCAAATCCGTAGTCTACGTCGGCTTTGATGGTCTGAAGAGGAACTTTTCCCTGCATATACGATTCTTTCCTGGCTATTTCCGCTCCGTCGAGCCTACCTCTGCAGCGTAATTTTATGCCTTGCGCTCCGGCTGTAAGCGCCTGCTGTACCGACCTCTTCATGGCTCTGCGAAAAGAAACTCTTTTCTCCAGCTGAAAAGCTATGTTTTCGGCTATTAACTGGGCCGAGGCAGCGGGGTGTTTTATTTCTTTTATATCTATCTGCAAGTCCTTATTTACTATGTCTCTGAGCTCATCCCGCAACCTGTCTATCTCGGCGCCCTTTCTGCCTATTATCACACCGGGCCTACCGCTATGTATGATCACCCGGATCCTCTGGCTGGCGCGCTCAATGTCTATCTTAGCTATGGCAGCCTGCTTGAGATTTTTCTTTATATGCTTTCTTATTTTTGTATCCTCGACCAGCAGCTCTCCAAAGTCTTTCTTTTTGGCGAACCATCTGGAACCCCAATCCCTTATATATCCCAGCCTGAAACTATATGGATGAACTTTTTGACCCAATTGAACTCTCCTTGTTATTTTTTCTTACCGGCGACCTTTTTGGCCTCTTTCTTAACTTTCCTGCCGGCCTTCGTTATTTTATTTTTCACAGCTTTGTGCTTTACCTTTGTCTCCTGCTTTGTTTCTCCTGCCGCTGATTTCTTGTCCTTTACCTCTTGTCCCTTGCCTCTTTTGCCAATCTCATCCAATTCTATCGCTATATGCGTGGTCCTGTGTCTTATCATGGTCGCCCGACCCATGGTAGCAGCCCTGTATCTTTTCAGCATAGGGCCTCCATCCGCCTGTATCCGTGATATGTATAAATCAGCAGGCGACAATCCCGCTTTTTTATCGGCACTGTCCAGCGCAGACTTCAGAAGCCTTCGGATGCAGGTCGTGGGTCTTTTATTAAGCGTGTCCAACAATGCCTGGGCCTTTACCACTTCCTGCCCTCTTATAAGATCAAGAACCTTCCTTGTCTTCCTGGGTGATATCCTTAAATATCTAGCAACCGCTCTGGTAATCATATCTATGTTCCTTATATTTTACGTTTTAGAGACTGACTGCTCGGTATGCGTGCCGTGCCTTCTAAAAACTCTCGTAGGCGCGAATTCTCCGAGCTTATGCCCTACCATATTCTCGGTAATAAAGACCGGTATAAATTTCTTGCCGTTGTATATGGAAATAGTGGCGCCAACAAATTCCGGTACAACGGTCGATCGCCTTGACCATGTCTTTACGGGCTTCCTGTCGCCTCTTCTCTGCATGCCATCTATCTTCTTTACCAGTTTATCGTCTACGTATGGACCTTTTTTTAACGATCTTCCCATAATTTATTACCTCACGAAGTAACTACTTTGCTCTTTCTTCTTTTTAATATAAACTTATCCGAGGGTTTTGTCTTTCTTGTCTTCAGCCCCTTGGCCTTCTTGCCCCATGGCGAACAGGGATGCCTTCCGCCCGAAGACTTTCCTTCGCCTCCTCCCATAGGATGATCTACGGGATTCATTACGACACCCCTCACTCTCGGCATCTTGCCAAGCCATCTCGAACGGCCGGCCTTGCCCATGGATACGGTGTCGTTCTCTATGTTTCCCACCTGTCCTATGGTGGCCATACAGTCCATGTCAACCAACCTGACCTCACCCGAGGGCAGTTTTATATGCGCGTACTTATCTTCTTTGGCCAGTATCTGAGCGTAGCCGCCCGCACTCCTTATGATCTTGCCCCCCCCTCCTCTCTTTAATTCGAGGTTATGAATCGAAGTCCCCGGGGGTATCTTACGTAAAGGCATACAGTTGCCGGTTTTAATCTCTATGTCTTTTTTGCTGGATATGACCGTATCACCTTTTGACAATCCGACCGGCCAGAGGATATACCTCTTATCGCCGTCTTCGTATTCGATCAGAGAAATCCTGGCCGTACGGTTCGGGTCATATTCTATGGACACGACCTTACCGACTAAGTCCATTTTATCTCTTTTGAAATCCACTATCCTGTACTTTTTCTTATGGCCTCCGCCTTTCCATCTGGCGGTTATCCTGCCTTTTGAGTTGCGACCGCCGGTTCTCTTTTTCGGTCTTGTCAGTCTCTTTTCGGGTTTATCCGTGGTGAGCTCGGAAAAATCCGGTAAAGACGTCCATCTCAGCGTCGAAGTTCGTGGTTTGTATTGTTTTATTCCCATGTCTTTTGTCCCTTGTCGCTTGCTTGCCTGCCTGCCGGCAGGCAGGTCGCTTAGGTTGTCGCCACGTCTATGGTGTCGCCCTGCTTCAGAGTTACAATAGCTTTTTTCCAATCAGGCGTCTTGCCGGTCTTATATCTGAGGCGCTTCCATTTACCCCTCATTTTGACGGTATTGACTCCTGTGACCTTTACGTTATATATCTCCTCTATAGCTTTTTTTATCTCAATCTTATTGGCATCCCGCGCCACTTTGAATAAATATTTATTATCCGCAAGCATCGAAGTGCCTTTTTCCGTTCTTAATATATTTTTGAGCACGTCGTATGAGCTTCTCATTTCGCTAACCTCTTAACTATGCTGGCATGGGTGTCTTTCGAGAAAACGACCCTGGCGCTCGATAAAACATCGTACGCGTTGAAATCCGAGGAAGGACGTAACGTCAGATTTTTAATATTCCTGCATGACAGTGTGAGCTTCTTATCGTTCTTTGCGCTGAGCAATAAAACTTTTTTATTTTTAATTTTAAGCGAACTCAGTATCCTTGTCATGTCTTTGGTCTTCGCTTCTTTTAATTCCGGGTCCGTTTCCAGGACCACGAGTTCGTTGTCTTTTGTTTTGGCGCTCAGGCTTGACATAACCGCGAGTCTTTTCATTTTTTTCGGAAGATCAAAGCCGTAGTCTCTGGGCTTAGGGCCGAAAACAACGCCGCCACCTGTCCAAATGGGACTTCTTATGGAACCCACACGGGCTCTTCCGGTACCCTTTTGCCTCCAGGGTTTTTTTCCGCCGCCCCTGACTTCGCCGCGCTTTTTGGTCGAGGCAGTTCCCTGACGCTTATTAGCACGGTACATCACCACTACCTGATGCAGCAACTCTTTACGTATCGCCGAATTAAACACTTCGGGATTCAGCTTAAACTTGTCGACTTTTTTTCCGGCAAGGCTATATACATCAACTACCGGAATATCGCCCGTCTTGTTTTTATGTGTTTTTTTCGTTTCCGCCATTTTTATTCCTTATCGCCGCTTTTAGCCTGCTGCCGGGATTCGTTACTCCGGTCCTCTTGTTTTTCTTCCTTCTTCGCCCTAGCGGGCAGGGGTTTCTTTTTGGCCGTCCTTATTTCGAGATAACCGTTGTCCGCGCCCGGTACAGGCCCTTTGACCAGCATAAGATTCTTTTCTTTTATTATCTTTATCACTTCGAGATTCTGCACGGTCTTTCTGGTGTTCCCCATGCGCCCCGGGATCTTATGGCCTTTCCACACTCTCGACGGAAAACTGCTTCCTCCTATCGATCCGACTCTTCTGTGATGCATGGAACCGTGACTTTTAGGGCCTCCGCTCCAGCCCCATCTCTTAACTCCGCCCTGGAATCCTTTTCCTATCGAGGTCCCGGACACATCGACAAAATCCTTTTCCTGAAAAACATCGACGCTTATGTCGGTTCCCGGCTCCGGCCTGTCTTCAGTCACGTATGGTACCTCTTTAACAAAATATTTCGGCGAAGATTTAGCCTTTTTAAATTTTCCGGCTTCGGGTTTACTGACCCGTGATTCTTTCTTTTCGTCAAAACCCATAAGGATCTTATCTTTCGTTACTTTTAATATGCTGCAGGGTCCTGCTTCTATCACGGTCACGGGCACAAATTTACCCTCGTCCGTAAATATCTGAGTCATGCCTATTTTTTTCCCTAATATGCTTATCTTCACTGTCGTGCCTTTATTTGATTTCCACGTCCACTCCGGCGGGTAAATCAAGCTTCCGCAGGGCATCTATGGTTTTGGCAGTCGGGCTTATGATATCTATCAATCTCTTGTGCGTCTTCATCTGGAACTGCTCCCTGGATTTTTTGTCTATAGTCGGAGATCGCAAGACCGTATAGGTCTCTCTGCGCGTTGGCAGGGGAACTGGTCCCGACACCATGGCGCCGGTACGTTTAGCGGTATCCACTATCTCAGCTGCCGACTGATCAAGGAGCTTATAATCATAACCCCTGAGCCTTATCCTGATTTTTTGCATTTGCTGTTGCTGTGACATAGTCTTTATCCCTTGTCTCTTGTCCCTTGTCGCTATACTACTGTATAATATCCGCCACTACTCCGGCGCCTACCGTACGTCCGCCTTCTCTTATGGCGAACCTCAATTCTT
>CAZEGO010000099.1:0-5546 GCA_964511955.1 uncultured Planctomycetia bacterium
ACATCAGAGAATTCCTCAAATCGGTAATGTTATTATAGAAGACGATGTAGAAATAGGCGCGAATGTTACCATAGACAGGGCGCGTTTTGACAAGACTCTTATCAAGAAAGGCACAAAGATAGATAATCTTGTCCAGATAGCCCATAATGTAGTCGTGGGCGAGCATTCTATAATAGTGGCGCAGAGCGGCATATCGGGCTCTACCACCGTAGGCAATAACGTCACCCTTGCGGGCCAGGCAGGCATAATAGGGCATATCACCGTAGGAGATAATACGGTTATCGCCGCCAAGGCCGGCGTAACAAAGAGCGTTCCTCCCAATTCCTGCGTTTCAGGTTATCCAGCTAAATCACACAGCGTTGCCAAAAGGATTAACGCGTGTGTCCAGAACCTTCCCGAGCTATATAAAAAAGTAAGAGCTTTAGAAGAAGAACTGAGAAAACTCAAGTCTGAAAAAAAAGATTAAATTTACAAAAAAGAGGAGTTTATGGAACAAAGGACGATAAAAACACCGATGGAGTTAAGTGGTATAGGTCTCCATACCGGAGCCGAGGTGAATTTAAAATTTAAACCTGCTCCAGCGGGTACCGGTATAAATTTTATAAGAGTGGACGCCAAGGATTCGCCCATGATCAAGGCCGATATCCGTAATGTTCTGGATCTGGATAAAAGCCCCCGTCGCACTTCGGTTGGAAACGGCTCGGTAGAAGTGCATACCATAGAACATCTCATGGCAGCCCTTTGGGCCGTGGGCATAGATAATATATTGATAGAGATAGACGGACCTGAATTACCGGGCCTCGACGGCAGCGCGATGGGCTTTATAGACGCGCTCAGAAAGTCCGGCGTCGAAAGCCAGGGTATGCAGAAAAAGGGTTACCAGGTACGTTCCCCTATATGGATAGAGCAGGACGAGGCTATGCTTATGGTCCTGCCGGACAATCAGTTTAAGGTGTCGTATACGCTTAACTATGAACACCCCTTGTTAAGGGCTCAGTACATTTCATTTGCCATAGACGAAAATACATTTGAAAATGAAATAGCTCCGTCGCGTACTTTTTGTCTGGAGCGCGAAGTGAAAGGATTAAAAGACCAGGGCCTCGGTAAGGGGGCCAATTATGATAATACAGTCGTGGTGGGGCAGAAGGGCGTAATAGATAATAATCTGAGATTTGACGACGAGTTCGCCAGGCATAAGATACTGGATTTATTGGGAGATTTGTATCTTTTGGGATACAGCCTGAAGGGCCACATAATCGCCGTCAGGAGCGGGCATCCGTTGAATATACGATTAGTGGATAAAATAAACGCTCAGAGAGAAAAGGCCCAAGCCGGAGGGATAAGAGGTGTGCATGTAGAGACAAGCGGAGAAATCCTGGATTCCGTTGATATACAGAAAATATTACCGCACAGGTATCCTTTTCTGTTGGTCGATAAGATTATAGAACTTGAATCCGAGAAGCGCGCCGTGGGCATAAAGAGCGTGACGATGAACGAACAGTTTTTTACCGGGCATTTCCCGGGCAGCCCGGTGATGCCGGGTGTACTGATAGTGGAAGCCATGGCCCAGGTAGCCGGCGTCCTTATGCTGAACAAGAAAGAAAACGTGGGGAAAATGGCATATTTTATGAGTCTGGACAAGGCTAAATTCAGAAAAACTGTCGTCCCCGGCGATCAATTAAGACTTGAAGTCGAGGTGGTAAAACTCAGGTCAAAAACCGGCCAGGTGCACACAAAGGCTTTAGTGGACGGCCAGATAGTAAGCGAAGCCGATTTGATGTTCGCCCTGGTCGACGGATAGAATAATGACTATTCATCCAAGCGCAACAGTTGATAAGAAAGCTAAATTGGCCAGCGACGTAAAAGTCGGCCCTTATGCTGTAATAGGCCCGGAGGTGAAAATAGATAAAACCACCGAAATAGGACCTCATGTCGTTATAGACGGGCATACTTCTATAGGAAAAAACTGCCGGATATTTCCGAGTGCTTTCGTGGGGACCATCCCGCAGGATTTGAAATACAAAAAAGGAACCAGAAGTTTTCTGAAAATCGGTGACGATAATATCATAAGAGAGTGCGTAACCATGAATCCGAGTACCGACGACGGAGGAACGACTTCGATAGGTAGCGGCAATCTTTTCATGGCGTATTCTCACGTGGCGCATGATTGTGAAATAGGGGATAATTGTATAATAGCCAATTCCGGGACATTGGCGGGTCACGTTACCCTGGAGGATAGAGTGGTTATAGGCGGGCTGACCGCTATACATCAGTTTGTCAGAGTCGGGAAATTGGCTATGATAGGCGGCTGTTCGAAGGTCGTGCAGGATATCCCGCCTTTTTCGACATGTGACGGTCATCCGGCAAGAGTTTATAGTCTTAACCTGGTCGGTCTCAAAAGGGCGGGCATTTCCAAAGAGACATGCGATTCTTTAAGGAAAGTATTCAAAATTCTTTTTCATTCCGAGCTATCCGTAAGTAACGCGGTGGAGCAGGCGCGGGCCGAATCCGGTAATATAGAGGAAATATTATATCTTATAGATTTTGTTCGGAATTCAAAACGGGGCGTGTGCAGAGGTGGAAAACAGATTAGGACTAATAGCGGGAAACGGTAAATTTCCTATACTTTTCGCGATCGAGGCCCGCAGAAAAGGCACCGAGATAGTGGCGATAGGCATAAAGGAAGAGACCTCGAAAGAACTTGAAAAATATGTTGCGAAAATCCATTGGCTGGGTGTGGGAGAACTGAGCCGCCTTTTAAAAATCTTCTCGGAAGAATGCATATCCTCGGCCGTTATGGCGGGACAGGTTCAGCATAAACATCTTTTTGACGGAGCTATCAAAATAGACCCCAGGATGTGGGACCTTTTAAATAAACTTAAAGATAAAAAGACGGATTCCTTAATTGGCGCCATAGCAGGAGTTCTGGAGTCCTCCGGAATCAAATTACTCGAATCCACAACTTTCCTATGGGATTACCTCCCGGAAAAAGGCATCCTTACCGATAAAGAACTGAGCGGCGAAAATATTGCGGATATAGAATTTGGCAGGGATATAGCGAAATCCATTGCCGGACTGGACATAGGGCAGACGGTTGTGGTAAAAAACAAAACGGTTTTAGCTGTTGAATCGATAGAAGGCACCGATGAAGCCATAAAAAGAGGAGCGAAATACGGAAAAGAAGGAATAGTCGTGGTAAAAGTCAGCAAGCCCGCGCAGGATATGAGGTTCGATATACCGGTGATAGGACCAGAGACAATGTCTCTTTTAAAAGAACTTCAAGCTTCATGTCTGGCCATCGAGGCCAAAAAGACACTTATTATAGACAAGAACGAAACCATAAAGGCAGCGAATGATTCGGGCATAGGGATAATAGCATTATGAGCGCCGCAAAAAGAACCAAAAAAACAACACCTAAGACTTCCGACAGCATAGAAGCCTTATCGCAGATCTCGAAGGCTATTTCCAGCGACCTTTACCTCGAGGATATATTGAAACTTATAGTGACTGTAACCGCGGGTGTTATGTCTTCGAGGATTTGTACCTTGATGCTTCTTGACGAAAAAAAAGAGCATATAGAGATACGCGCTACACAGAGCATGAGCGAGGATTATATAAAGAAAAATCCGCTCGCCAAGGGAGAAGGCATTGTCTGGAAAGTGATAAAGGAAAATAAACCTCTGGTTGTTTACGATATCCTGAAAGAGCCCGGTTATAAATATAAGGACATAGCCGAAAAAGAAGGATTAAAGTCACTTTTATGCGTACCGCTCGCTGTAAAAAACAGAGTCATAGGCGTCCTTAACTGCTATACCTCAAAGCCTCACAAATTCACAAAAATCGAAATAAACCTTCTTACGAGCGTCGCTAATCAGGCGGCAATCGCCATAGAAAATACTGAATTAATGGTAAAGACAAAAGTCATCCAGGAAGAGCTTGAGACCAGAAAGGTGGTAGAGAGAGCAAAAGGGATATTAATGAAAGAAGAAAGTTTAAGCGAGGAACAGGCCTTCAGGAAGATACAAAAATACAGCATGGACCACAGGAAGACCATGAAGGAGGTAGCGGAAGCTATTATCATGATGAGGGAGATGAAAAAATAAGCTATCAGCTATAAGCTTTCAGCTGTCAGCTAGCTGAAGGCTGAAGGCTGAAGGCTGAAGGCTGAAAATGAAAAAAACTTATAGAGGGTTGCAGGAGAAAGTCAGAGCACTTAAGACACCTAAGATCGATGTATGGCGGAATCAGTATTCCGACAAGGATTATGTTATAACTATGGAACATCCCGAGTTTACCTGTGTATGTCCTAAAACAGGGCTTCCCGATTTCGCTAATCTCGTGATAGAATATAAGCCTGATAAACGGTGCGTGGAGCTTAAGTCCTTTAAGATGTACATGATATATTACAGGAATGTCGGTATTTTTCATGAGCACGTGACTAATAAAATACTTGATGACCTTGTTAAGGCCTGCAAACCGAGGTGGGCAAGAATAAAGGGAGAATTCAATATCCGTGGCGGTATAAAGACCACAGTCGTGACCGAATATAGTAAATAAAATCCTAAATTCTAAATTCGAAATTCGAAACAAATTCAAAATTCTAAATTAACAAATTCAAAAACAAATATTTCGAATTTCAAAAAGAACAGGAGAACTTATGGGAAAGACTAAAAAAGACATATTGAAAATAGTAAAAGAGAAAAAAATTAAGTTTATAAGACTGTGGTTTACGGATGTGTTGGGATTTTTAAAGGGTTTTGCCATTACCCCTAAGGAACTGGAAGGGGCCTTGGAAGAAGGTATGGGATTCGACGGTTCTTCCATAGAAGGATTCGCCAGGATAGAAGAAAGCGACATGGTGGCCATGCCCGATCCTGATACTTTTCAGATTTTACCTTGGCGAACCGGAGAAGAAGGTAAGGTCACGAGGATGTTTTGCGATATTCTTACCCCAAACGGGAAACCGTTCGAGGGAGATCCCCGTTTTGTACTCAAAAGAAATCTTAAAGAAGCCGTAAAAAAAGGGTTTACTTATTTTGTCGGGCCGGAGCTGGAATTCTTCTACTTTTCCAATTCCACCGAAGCCAATATTCTCGACAGAGGCGGGTATTTTGATTTCGGGCCTGTCCAGGACGCGGCTCAGGATATGAGACGGGACACTATTACAACTCTCGAGAAAATGGGCATACAGGTGGAATATAGCCACCATGAAGTGGCTCCCAGCCAGCATGAGATAGATTTAAGATATGAAGAAGCCCTGAAAATGGCGGACAACGTGATGACTTACAAGATGGTGGTTAAAGAAGTTGCCAAACATTACGGTTATTATGCTACTTTTATGCCTAAACCCATCCATGGGATAAACGGAAGCGGCATGCATACGCACCAGTCTCTTTTTAAGGGTAAGAAGAACGCGTTTTTCGACGCAAAAGATAAATACAATCTCTCCGGGACAGCTAAACAATATGTCGCCGGAGTCTTAAAGCACGCCAGGGAATTTACCGCCGTAACAAATCAATGGGTGAACTCTTATAAAAGGCTTGTAC
>CAZEGO010000099.1:5556-6129 GCA_964511955.1 uncultured Planctomycetia bacterium
CCGGCTAGGAGGCGCCCGTTTACATATGCTGGGCAAGGATGAATCGCTCAGCCCTTATCAGGGTTCCCATGTACAAGCCGGGCAAAGAGCAGGCGACAAGAGTGGAGATGAGGTCGCCTGATCCGGCCTGCAACCCTTATCTGGCTTTTTCTGTTATGCTCAGGTCGGGATTGGAGGGAATAAAGAAAAATTATTCTCTTGTCCCTCCTTCAGAGGACAATATCTATACAATGACATACCAAGAAAGAGAAAAATCCGGAATAGGTTCCCTTCCGGAGGATTTGTACGAAGCCATAAGACTGGCCGAAAAGAGCACTGTCCTCAAGGAGGCGCTTGGCGACAAGGTCTTCGAGTTTTTCATAAGAAACAAAAAAATGGAATGGGACGAATATAAGGCCCAGGTGTCGAAATATGAGATAGATAAATATCTGCCGATACTTTAGGGATATGCGACATGAAACATGGGGCATGAAAAGGTTTGCTCTGCCCCTTGTTGCCTGTCTCAGGTCGCATGTCGCTAAAAGGGACCGGAAGACACATCATATACCCCGCTAGCCTGAAAATCCATCTTTT
>CAZEGO010000100.1:0-6060 GCA_964511955.1 uncultured Planctomycetia bacterium
GAGGCCCAAGTAGACAATATGCACACTTTATTTAAGGTATTACCTCAAATGTGCATATTGTTTTGATTATAGTATGAGAGAATTTAAAAAGGGATATTTTATTACTTTTGAAGGGCCGGAGGGAAGCGGGAAGAGCACTCATTCGCGGCTTCTCGCGGATTTTTTGAGAAAAAAAGGTGTCCCTGTGCTGCGTACGCGCGAGCCCGGAGGAGTTAAAATAAGCGAGAAGATAAGAGAGGTGTTGCTGGACCCGAAGAATAAAGACATGGATCCGGTATGCGAGACGCTTTTATACATGGCAGCGCGTTCGCAGATAATGAGAGATAAAATAAAACCCGCTCTAAAGGCCGGCAAGATAGTGATATGCGACAGGTTTCTCGATGCCACAATCGCCTACCAGGGATACGGGGAAAAGGTGGATATAGAGACTATAAGGGATATGGGGCGCATTGTCACGGGGGGTTACCTGCCGAGACTCACCTTTTTACTGGACATAGAGGCCGAAGAAGGGCTTAAAAGAAGCGTAGGTAAAAAAGACAGGATGGAAAAAAAATCCCTGGCTTTTCATAGGAGAGTCAGGAGAGGATATCTTTCTATTGCCGGACGGGAGCCCGGAAGAGTCAAAGTAGTGCCTGCTGACGCGGAAATTAATAAAACCCAGCAAAAAATCAGAGATACGATATCGCGGTGTTTAAAGATATAATAGGTCAGGATAACGCCTTAAAGGCGCTGAAAAACATATTGTCGCAAAAAAGGACGCGGGGTTCTTATTTGTTCCTGGGTCCCGACGGCACGGGCAAAAGGAGTGTAGCCATAGAATTCGCTAAAAGCATAAATTGCGAAAAAAACACTGATATAGAGCCGTGCGATAACTGTGTATCATGCAAAAAAATAGGCACTTTTAACCATCCCGATTTTTTTAATATAGCGCCCGAAGGCGCATCTGGCTCGATAAAAATAGATAAAATACGGGATATTATTTACCAGGCGAGCCTGAAGCCCTACGAGAGCAGAAAAAGGATTTTCGTTGTCAACGATGCAGAGCGCATGACTGCGGAGGCCCAGAACGCGCTGTTGAAGGTTCTGGAGGAACCGCCGGCTAATCACATACTGATACTTACCTCGTCAAATATTTCCGGGATGTTACCGACAGTTATTTCCAGGTGCAGGATCATCAAGTTCTATTGTATAGAGAAGAATCGTATAAAAGAATATCTGGTGGAGCACGGTACAGCGGAAAAGGATGCTCTTTTTTTCTCGCGCATGTCTATGGGCAGTATGGCCAGGGCCGTGGATCTGAGAGACAGAGATGTTATATCGGAAAGGGATAGCGTGATAAACGATTTTTTTGTGAGTAAAGAAGTTCTTTTTTACGAGGACGTCCTGGGTGAATACGCGGGAGGGAATGCAGAAGAGCTTATAGGCATTCTGTTATCGTGGTACAGGGATCTTTTGTTGTCGAAATTTACGGATGACAGGGAAGTACTTTTGAATATAGACAGAAGCGAAGAGCTATTTTCTTACGCAAGCTCGTTTACCGGAGAAAAACTGGAAAAAGACATTAATACTATTACGGAAACTTTAGGATATATAAGGGCCAATATGAACCCTAAGACGGCTCTTTTCAATATGGCTCTGGAGCTTAAGAGAGGCTGATATGAGAGAAGTGATACAGGTAAGATTAAGAGAAGCGGGAAACGTCCAGCAGTTTTATAAGGAAAATATAGACGCTAAACCCGGTGATTATGTGATCCTCGAGGCGGAAAGAGGACAGGATTACGGTCAGGTGGTCAGCGAAAACGAGATAATCCTGGAAGCCGACGCCAAAAAACCCATAAAGAGGATCATACGATTGGCCACACAGGAAGATATCCGGCGTATAAGCGAGAACAAGAAACGCATAAAAAGCGCCTTTCAGACGTGCCAGAAAAAAATCCAGGAACGCAAGCTGGATATGAAGCTCATAGACGCGGAATATTCATTTGACAGGTCGAAACTGATATTTTACTTTACCTCCGAAGGCCGTATAGATTTCAGAGAACTGGTTAAGGATCTGGCACATATATTCAAAGTCAGGATCGAGTTGAGGCAGATAGGCGTGAGGGACGAGGCACGGATGCTGGGAGGATTCGGGCATTGCGGGAGGCCTTTATGCTGCGCCAGTTTTTTGAAGAACTTCGAACCCGTGACTATCAAGATGGCAAAAGAACAGAACCTGCCGCTTAACCCGTCCAAGATTTCGGGATGCTGCGGCCGGCTCATGTGTTGCCTCGGGTATGAATACGAGAATTACAGAAAGTACCTGAAAGGCCTTCCCAGGGAAGGCGAAAAGATAAAGACAAAAGACGGAAAAGGAAGAGTGATAGGTGTAAATGCCCTGAAGCGCAAGGTAGTGGTGCAGCTCGATGAAGGCAAACAGGTGGAATTGGATTACAGTAAAAACAGGCCTAAGGAAATTACGGACAAAGGAAAAATATGAAATTCTATATAACTACCCCTCTTTATTATGTGAACGGAAGTCCTCATATAGGTCATTCTTACACAAATATCGCGTGCGATACCCTGGCCAGATTTTACCGGCTTACCGGCAGAGACGTTCTGTTTGTTACCGGTACGGACGAGCACGGCCAAAAGATAAAAGAAGCTGCCGAGAAAAACGGAAAAGAGCCGGGGGAATTTGTCGACGACATAGTCCCTAAGTTCAAGAAATTATGGGAGAAGCTTAATATATCATACGATGATTTTATAAGGACCACGGAAGAAAGGCATATCAGGGTGGTAAAGGATATATTAACTATGTTACATAAAAAAGGAGACTTGTACGAAGGGGAATACTCAGGCAAATACTGTACCCCATGCGAGAGTTTCTGGACAGAATCGCAGCTTATAGAGGGGAAATGCCCGGATTGCAACAGGCCGGTCGAGGATATTAAAGAAAAGAATTTTTTCTTAAGGCTTTCCAAGTACCGGGACTGGCTGATAGATTATATAAAATCACACGAGGATTTTATACTTCCCGTCATAAGAAGGAACGAGATGCTGAGCTTCCTGGAGAACAATCCTCTGAACGACCTATGTATATCCAGGCCAAAATCCAGGTTATCCTGGGGCATAGAGATGCCTTTTGCGAAAGACCATGTTACCTATGTGTGGTTCGACGCCCTTATAAATTATATAAGCGTTTGCGGTTACGGCGACGATAAAAAGAAATTCGGTAAATACTGGCCCGCCGATGTACACGTAATCGGAAAAGATATACTCAGGCCGCACGCGGTATATTGGCCCATCATGCTTCATGCCTCGGGCCTGGAACTGCCCGGGAGGGTATTCGCCCACGGCTGGTGGAAGGTAGGCGAAGATAAAATGTCCAAATCAAAAGGAAACATAGTCAATCCGCTCGAAATGGCGGATAAGTACGGGGTGGATGCCTACCGGTACTTTTTGCTGAGAGAGGTGTCTTTCGGCGCGGACGGTTCTTTTTCGGAAGAGGCGCTTATCACGAGGGTAAACAGCGACCTCGCCAATGACCTGGGAAATCTTTTGCACAGGACGTTATCGATGATAGATAAATATTTTTCCGGTCTGGTGCCGGAACGAAGGAAAGAAAACATAGATGAAATGACAAAACCGCTTGTAACAAAAACAGAAAGACTCAGAGAGGAAATTTTATCCGGGATCAAGGAAGTGGATTTTTCTAAAGCTCTTTCGGCTGTCTGGGAGCTTATAGGTATGGCGAACAAGTTTATAGAACAAAAGGCCCCGTGGAAACTTTCCAAAGAAAACAGGACAGAAGAGCTTAAGGATATGATGTATGATTTGTATGACATATTGAGAGTGGTCTCCGTATCTTTGCGGCCTTTTTTGCCCTCGACCGCGGAAAGTATGGCGCGTCAACTGGGAGTAGAAGGCGCGAATAAAGACTTCGGGGATTTAAAACGGGGGTTATCCGAGCCGAACACTAAAATAAACAAAGGTAAACCTCTGTTCCCCAGGATAGAGACAAAGGAAAAATAATCATGAGACAGATTTACCTGGACAACAATGCGACCACGCCTTTAAGAAAAGAAGTGCTCGAAGCCATGATGCCGTACTTTAGCGACGAATACGGTAACCCGTCCAGCGTACACCTTAAAGGCCAGGCCGCCAAAAAAGCCGTGGAGTCCGCGCGGGAGACTGTCGGTAATATATTGGGCACGGAGTCAGTAGATATAATATTTACGTCGGGAGGGACCGAGTCGGATAATTGCGCTATAAAAGGAGTGGGGATAGCGAATATAGAAAAAGGGAAACACATAATCACATCCGAGACTGAGCATCTCGCTGTTCTGGAGTCGTGCAGGTTCATGGAAAAAGAATTCGGCTTTGACGTCACGTATCTTCCTGTGGATAAGTACGGCATGGTCGATATGGATAAGCTCAGGAGCTCTGTCAGAAAAGATACGGTGCTTATTTCCGTAATGTTCGCCAATAACGAGACCGGAACGCTGCAGCCGGTCAGGGAAATAGCGTCTCTGGCCAGGGAGAACGGTATATATTTTCATACCGACGCCGTCCAGGCTCTCGGTAAAGAACCGATAGACGTAGAGGAGCTTGGAGCGGATCTTTGCTCGTTTTCGGCTCACAAACTTAACGGGCCCAAAGGGGTCGGCGCGCTGTATCTGCGTAAAGGCGTAAAGATGCTCCCTTTTCAGACCGGCGGCCATCATGAGAGAGGGAGGCGAGCGGGCACGTTAAATGTCCCGGGCATAGTGGGATTTGCCAAGGCTCTCGAGATAGCGCATAAAAACAGGGACAGGCTGCATGAACGGATGAAAGAACTAAGCGTCAGGTTTTGGGAAGGACTGAATAAAGAGCTTAAGGAAATATATTTGAACGGCCATCCGGAAAAACGTCTGGCCAATACGCTTAATATAAGCTTCAGGTATATAGAGGGAGAGTCTATATTGCTCAACCTGGACATGAAAGGCATCTTTGCCTCTACGGGCTCTGCATGTACCTCGGGCTCTCTGGAGCCGTCGCATGTTTTAAAAGCTATGGGTGTGCCTCCGGACAGGGGCCAGGGTTCCGTAAGGTTTTCCCTGGGTCATGAGAATAGCTCCGATGATATAGATTATTGCCTGCGCGAAATCCCGCCTATAATCAGAAGGCTCAGGGAGATGTCGCCTCTATGCTGATAGACAGTCACTGCCACCTGGATTTTGAGGCGTTCGATGCGGACAGAGAAGATGTCATCGGGCGTTCCCGTGAGGCCGGGATAGGTTTTATCGTGAATGTAGGTTCCAGTCTGGAGGGAACCAAAGCCTCTCTGGAACTGGCCGGCAAATACGATTTTATTTACGCCGCGGCAGGCATACACCCCCATGAGGCTGATAAGATAAGAGAAAAAGAACTGAATGAATTCGAATCACTGCTTGCGGCACGTAAAATCGCGGCTATAGGAGAGATTGGTTTGGACTATTTTAAGAATTTTTCGTCGAAAGAAAACCAGAAAAAATTGTTTATCGCTTTATTGAAAGTGGCCCGGGGAAAAAATCTCCCTCTGATTATACATAACCGCGACGCTCACGAAGACACCATGTCTGTTCTGAGGAATACGATGGGCGGGTCCGTAAAAGGGGTCATGCATTGTTTTTCCGGGGATAAGACCCTGCTCGATGAATGCCTCGATTTGGGGCTGCATGTTTCTTTCACATGCAACATCACTTTTAAGAAGGCCGAGAATTTGCGTGATGTGGTCAGGGAGGCCCCTCTGGAAAGGCTTTTGCTTGAGACGGACGCACCGTTTCTCGCGCCCCAGGCGTTTCGGGGCAAGCGCAACGAACCCTCGTACCTAAAATTTCTCGCCGAAAAGATCTCGGAGATAAAAAACGTAAGCTTCGAGGAAGTGGCCGGTGTTACTTCGGAAAACGCGAAAAATCTCTTCGGATTAAAAGGCATGGTGACCTGATGCTCGATTTTTTAAAAAGAGAAAAATTATATATAGTAATGCTCTTTTTCATCATTTCGATTAATCTTCTTTATTCTTCTGATTGGCCTTTCTATCTTGATGTTTCTCCAAGT
>CAZEGO010000101.1:0-6043 GCA_964511955.1 uncultured Planctomycetia bacterium
GCAGAGAAAAAAGGACCTAAAGGTGGTGGCTGTCGAACCTTTTGATTCTCCGGTTTTATCAGGGGGGCGGCCGGGCAGCCATAAAATACAGGGCATAGGAGCCGGTTTTATACCGGAGATTCTGGACAAAAGGCTTATAGACGAGATAGTTAAAGTAAAAAACGAAGATGCGCTGGCGACCGGCAAAAAACTGGCTAAAGAAGAAGGTATATTATGCGGAATATCGAGCGGCGCGGCATTATTCGCAGCTCTTCGTACAGCCGGGAAACCCGAGAATAAAGAAAAAACCATAGTAGTTATACTACCGGACACCGGAGAGCGATATATAAGCACGGAATTATTTTCTTAAATTTTCTTAACAAAAGGGACGGCAGGATGGTATGGTTGATGCGTAATTTAAAACTATGGACTATCGGGTATTATTTGTTAAAATAATGGGTACAGAATTATCGGAGGAGATGACATGGCGAAAACTATAAAAGAGATAAACGATAAGATTAAAACCGGAAAAGCAGTAGTGGTTACTGCCGAGGAAGTGATAGACCTTGTCGATAAACAAGGCCTGAAAGAAACCGCACGAAAAGTCGATGTGGTGACCACAGGCACGTTTGGCCCTATGTGTTCGTCCGGAGTCTATTTTAATACAGGACATACTAAACCCAGGATAAAATTCGGAGGCGGTAAAATCACTCTTAATGAGGTGCCCCTTTACGCAGGGTTCGCGGCGGTGGACTTATTCCTGGGAGCCACTGCTCTTCCCGAGAAGGATCCCCAGAATAAGGTATATCCCGGAGAATTCTCTTACGGGGGAGGACATGTTATTCAGGAACTTGCGGCCGGGAAAGACTTGAAATTATCAGCTACAGCCTATGGGACGGATTGCTATCCCCGAAAAAAAATAGACACACTTATCAACATAAAAGACCTGAATGAGGTAGTTTTGTTCAACATAAGAAATGCCTACCAGAATTATAATTGCGCGGTCAATATTTCGGATAAGATACTATATACGTACATGGGAACGTTACGCCCAAATCTGGGTAATGCTTATTATTGCAGCGCGGGACAATTGTCTCCTTTGCTGAACGACCCTTATTACAGGACTATAGGCATCGGTACTAAAATATTCCTTGGCGGAGGAGAGGGGTATGTGGCGTGGCAAGGGACTCAACACGCGCCTAGCGTAAAAAGGAAACCCACCGGAGTTCCTCAGGCCCCGGCCGGGACATTGGCTGTCATAGGCGATTTGAAAAAAATGTCGCCCGAATATCTGGTAGGAACTACTTTTCAGGGCTATGGTGCGACTCTTGCCGTCGGTATAGGAGTGCCTATTCCGATATTAAACGAAGAGGTATGCAAATACACCGCTGTCCGAGACGAGGAGATAGTTACACAGATAATCGATTACAGCAATGCGTATCCTAATTGTGAATCAGATAGCCTGGGCGAGGTGAATTATAAACAGCTAAAGAGTGGTAAAATAAAGGTAAAAGGAAAAGATGTTTCCACCGGAGCGTTGTCGAGCTATCCCAGGGCTGTCGAAATTGCACATAAGCTAAAAGAAGCGATTTCGAAAGGCGATTTTCTTTTGACGGAAGCGGTTGCCCCTATTCCGGGCGCTGAATCAGGGATAACGTTTAAACCTCTCAGGGAAAGACCCTTTAAAAACGGGCTATAACGCGGCAGAATAAATGTTGATAATATGTTGATAACCATGGTTACAGAAGGTACATTATTTATGATACTTTGTAACTTTTGTAACTTTTGTAACTTTTCTGAAAGGAGAAAAGAATGAGAGAAAAAGTCGAAAAAGCCATAGAGACGATACGACCCTACTTGCAAAGAGACGGAGGAAATATAGAATTGGTAGATATAGTGGGCGACGTTGTAAAGGTAAGGCTTAAAGGTGCCTGCAGCGGCTGTCCTATGTCCCAGATCACTCTGAAAGAAGGGGTCGGCAGGGCTATAATGAAAGAGGTTCCGGAGATAAAAAAAGTAGAAGCCGTAGAATAAACAGTAAATTTAACCTTGTCCCGCACCGGGTGTGGGACAAGGTTAAATAGCTTAGCGATGAGGTAACTTGTGCAAATACCGCACTCCAGCGTACCTAGACTTTCTCTTTACTACAGGACTCTTCTTTCTTTAAAGGAGCGTTCTATAATTTCTTCTCGTGAGTTATCCGAGCTTACGGGATGTTCGGCGGCCCAAATAAGAAAAGATCTGGCTTACTTCGGTCAGTTCGGAAGGCCGGGCATAGGATATGCCACGTCACCTCTCAGAACAGAGCTTAAGAAAATACTGGGAATAGATAAGAAGTGGAACGTGGCACTGGTAGGCGTAGGCAATTTGGGCTCCGCTCTTTTAGCCTATAAAGGCTTTAAAAACCAGGGTTTTAACATAGTATGCGCTTTCGATAACGACCCGGGTAAGATCAATTACGAAAAAGACGGAGTGACCATACAACACATCAGCAGGCTAAGGGATTCCGTAAAAGCGTTTAATTTAAAAATGGCAATAGTGGCCGTGCCTCACGAGTCAGCCCAGGATGTGGTCGATGAAATAGTTGCTTCCGGAGTAAAGGCTGTCGTAAATTTCGCGCCGGCCAGGCCGAGAGCACCAAAGCGAGTTAAAATACTGAACATAGACCTTTCAGCGGAACTGGAAAGGCTGTCTTTTTTTCTTAAGAGCCTGAACAGAGAGAGCAGATGAAAATTTTTGTCGTTACGGTCTTTGTGATAACTTATTTTTGTGTCATATTTTTTAACCGCAGGATAAATCCGCTTATCCCGCTTTTTGCAGGAATTGCTCTTTTACTGACCTCCGAACCCATAAGCCTACGGAGCGCTTTTTTAAGCGTGGATTTCAACGTTATGGGGATTTTTCTGGGGACTATTATTTTATCAGAGCTGTTTATTCGTTCTAATGTCCCCGGTTTTTTAGCGGTAAAGCTTATAGACAGGTCTAAAACAGTGGGGGGAGCTTTTCTCTGGGTATGTTTGCTGTCGGGCGTCATTTCAGCCGTGGCGGAAAACGTTGCCACGGTTTTAATTGTCGCGCCTATAGCTTTCGAGGTTTCGAGAAAACTAAAAGTTAATCCGATACCCTTTATTATAGGCATAGCTGTCAGTTCAAATCTGCAGGGCTCCGCGACCATGATAGGGGACCCGCCGAGCATCATTCTGGCCATAGCAAATAAAATGAATTTCATGGATTTCTTCTGGATGAAAGGCAGACCCGGCATAGCTTTTGCCGTAGAAGCGGGAGCTATAACTTCCTTTCTCGTCCTGTATTTTATCTTTAGAAAATATAAGGCACCGGTAGCCGGCATGGAAGAGATAAAAGTAAAAACCTGGGTGCCTACATATCTTATGCTCGTTATGATAGCGGGGTTGGCGTTGTCCAGTCTTATCCCGGAAAAACCTTATTATTTAATGGCGGCCATATGTTTGGTGTGCGGAATAGCGGGTTTTATATGGAATAAGATATCGAACAAGGAACGTTTTTCGTTGTTTAAAAGCGTAGACTGGAATACTTTTGCTTTTTTAATAGGGGTGTTTATTCTGGTGGGAAGCCTCTCGGCAGTTGGAATAATTGAGGATATAGCGCGTTTTATAGCTCATGTTACGGGAGACAACGTGTTCCTGACTTTTACGCTTATAGTATGGACATCGGTCTTTTTTTCGGCGTTTATAGATAATATTCCTTATGTTACGGCTATGATACCGGTTGTCAAAATCCTATCAGATACTATAGGTATAATGCCCGAATTGTTCTTGTTCGGTCTTTTGATAGGCGCTACTGTTGGAGGCAATATAACGCCTATAGGTGCCTCGGCTAATATAGTCTCCGTAGGTATGCTCAGGGACAGAGGGTATAAAGTGGACTTTATGGATTTCGTTAAAATAGGCCTGCCCTTTACCCTGGCCGCGGTAAGCGCGTCATATTTGTTTTTATGGCTTTTCTGGAGATAAAAAGGAGACGAGAATGAAAACAACCATAAGTTACAAAGGAGGCAAAAAATTCGAAGCCCAGAATAGAAACCATAGTACACGGATTGATCTGCCGGAAGTTTCGGGAGGGAGCGATTCCGGGCCTACCTCGCCGGAACTCTTTATAAGCTCGGTGGGGGCCTGTATAGGAGTATATGTAGCCGGTTATTGCAATAATGTCGGCATTAATACAGAAGGTTTAAAAATAGACGTTGATTGGGAGAAAGAAACCTCTGTCAGGCCTTATCATGTAAAAAATATAAAAATAGGCATAAATCTGCCCAATGCGGATGTAGGAAGCAGAAAAAAAGCCCTTTTAAAAGTGGCCGAATCCTGCCTGATACACCAGACTATAAAAGCACAGCCCGATATATCCATAGAGCTTTCTTAGGCGCAAAATTATTGCAAAATTCCCACCTTGTGATACAATATTATTTAAGTTCAATAGTATAAACCATGAATACCTTTTTCGGTAAAAGGTATTTTTTTGCCCATCTTATGACAGTGATTAAAAAACATTATAAGATAAAGCTACTCTTAATAAGCATAGCGACATCCTTTATCTGGAGCGATGCCTTATACGCCGCTTTTAATCTCAGACTGCCTATGGAGGGATGGAAGAAAAGATCCAGCTTCAAAGAGATTCAAGCGACTTTTAATCCCCAGCAAAAACCCATATCATGGACCGGTTCTTCAGATGCCGACAAAGAAAAGATAGAGCCCGTAGATGATTGGACAAGCGCTCACAGGGCACCGCATGACACTCTCATGCCCCGGCGTTTCCGGGATAACATAAATAATCTCATTCCCGAAGAAATTCCATATAGAGATATAATAGCCGATGCACTGTCATATTTCTCCGAAATAAAAGGACGTAGCGGCATATGTTTTATATGGGCATCCTCAGCCTGTTATATTTTAAAAGATTTGCCGTTTGTGGAGGAAGTAAAACTATTAAGGACCAGAGATGATAAACAGACATGGCTGGCACTTAAGTTTAAGAATAGCGACGAGTGGTACGCTTTTGACAGGGCCATAGGTCAATTAGCCAGGTATTCCGAAAAGCATCCATACGGTGTTTACCGCCCTCTTGGGGAGGCCGGGAAAATAGCTCCTTATCTAACGGAAGAAAAGAGCTATGAATTGACCTATTCATCCGATGATGTGCTGCTGAAGGCTGTTTCGGGAAGCTCTTATGCGCAAAATCAGATAATAGCCCTGCGAAGAGACGCTAGAGCTTCTTTTCTGAAAAAATACGGCGACGAAAAGAACGGGATATATAAGAAAGCATATTATAAGCGGATTGTCGGCCTTTTGCTGTCCCTTGTCAACGATAGAGCCGATCGCGGAGAAACTATCTCAGAAATAAGATCTTATTCTGCACTGCCCGAGCTGGAATTTTTTTCGCGGAATCCCACTTCGACGGATATAGCGGAAGCATTATTGCGTATTAAACTAATTCTCTGCGGGCACAAGCTGTATGACTATAGGACAATATGGACTCATCTGAAAGAGGCTCAGGACGCTCTGGAGAAATGGGGTGATTTTGACATAGTATTTCATCCCAGGAGATATGAAACATGGGAAATACATACTGATACCACATTACACGGATACACGAACAGACAAGTTAAACAGGCCTTACGTCTTTATAAAGTGGATCCGCGGAATTCCTACAGGGATTTTTCCGAGAGGTTAAAGAGCGGAGGTTATGACGGATTTATAGGCAGACCGGAGTTTCCGGAGGGTAAATTCAATATGCTTGTTCCTATAGAAGAATACATAGACTGCGTAGCCCCGTCTGCAGGTAATATCCGGGAAGCAGCGGAATCAGCCAAACCAGTCGTAACGTGTCTATAGCAGCCATTATTGGTTATTTCCTTGATTATATCCAGACAAATACTTATACTGATTAATTATGAAATATGACGCTGTCATATGCGATCTGGGAAATGTCCTGATGGATTTCGATCATAAGATCGCGGTAAAAAAACTTCTTAGCGTGACTCCCAAAAGCGAAAAAGACATATACGATCTTTTTTTTGATTCCCCTC
>CAZEGO010000102.1:0-5914 GCA_964511955.1 uncultured Planctomycetia bacterium
AAAAAGTAAAATCCATCATAGCGGAACAGCTTGGAGTAAAACAGGAAGAAGTTACTCCCGAGGCGTCTTTTATAGACGATCTCGGAGCTGATTCTCTTGATACAGTGGAACTTGTCATGGCTTTAGAGGAGGAATTCGGCATAGAAATACCGGACGAGGACGCCGAGAAGATAACCGCTGTGGGTGATGCCATTAAATATATAGAGGATAAGTCAGCGAAATAAGTTGTCGATGATGATTACGTTGATTTAACATAGAGGGGTTAGAGGAGTAAAAATACAGGATAAAATTCTCCTCTAACCCTTTTTTTTGAAGGAAGGTACTATGGAAAGAAGAGTAGTGGTTACGGGGCTGGGAATGGTATCCCCCGTAGGGAACAATAAAAAAGATTTCTGGGATGCTTTATTGAAGGGTAAAAACGGAATAGGCCCTCTTAAGTCTTTTGACTGCGGGGATTATGATTCACGTATAGCCGGAGAGGTAAAGGACTTCACTCCCCACCCTTTCATACCTAAAAAAGAACTCAGGAGAATGGAGAAGTTTGTCCAATACGCCGTGACCGCTGCCAGGGAAGCTGTGGACGAATCCGGGCTCGACCTGGAAAGCATGGATCCGTACAGTACGGGAGTACTTGTCGGCTCGGGCATAGGGAGCCTGGGGATTATCGAGTCTCAGTATTCCATTATCCTTGAAAAAGGCCCCTCGAGGATTACACCTTTCCTTATACCCATGCTCATAGTGAATATGGCATCCGGGTATATTTCCATAATGTTTAAGGTTAAAGGACCTAATTCCTGCACCACTACAGCCTGTGCTTCGGGCACTCATGCTTTGGGCGATGCCTTCAGGATCATCCAGCACGGGGATGCGGATGTTATGATAGCCGGAGGAACCGAAAGTTGTCTCACTGCTCTGGGTATAGGCGGTTTTTGCGCTTTAAAGGCTCTTTCCACCAGAAACGATGAGCCGGAAAAAGCCAGCCGGCCTTTCGATAAAGACAGAGACGGATTTATAATGGCCGAAGGGGCAGGTATAGCTATTCTGGAGGAATACGAACACGCCAAAAAGAGAAGCGCCGATATATACGCCGAAGTCGTGGGGTACGGTATGACCGGAGACGGTTACCATATCACAGCCCCGGACCCGTCGGCGGAAAGCGCCGCCATGTGCATAATTAAGGCCATAAAAGACGGTCAAATAAAACCGGAAGAAGTTGATTATATAAATGCGCACGGTACATCTACGCCACTGAACGATAAAATAGAAACTCTTGCCGTGAAAAAAGCCCTCGGCCGGGAATTGGCAAGGAAAACCGCGATATCGTCCACAAAGTCCATGACCGGCCATCTGTTGGGTGCGGCGGGCGGCGTGGAGTTCGCGGCATGTTGTTTATCGATTAAAGAAGGGGTGATCCCGCCCACCATAAATTATGAAAATCCGGACCCGGAATGCGACCTGGATTACGTGCCTAACCAGGCCAGGAAAACCGAAGTCAATATAGCCTTATCAAACTCACTGGGCTTCGGAGGCCACAACGCCACAATCTGCTTAAAAAAGATATAAAGCGACAAGGGACATAAGACATGGGATTAGGAAAAGCTTTTTTATTTATGTCGCCTGTTTCGTGTCTCATATCGCATATCTCTTGCCCCTCACACCATTTCTGTGTTAAAATTTACCTTGAATGAGAAAGAATATTATTTTAATGTGCTTAATGCTGTTTTGTCTTGTTACCGGGTGCCGGGGGGATAAAGCTGTTTCCGACTATGTACCCGGTGAGATGCTCGTCGTTTTCAGAGACGGTGCCTTGACGCAGGAGGGGAGTTTCACCGCTTATTCCCTGACCAAACTCAATGAGACTTTTAATCTCAAGAGCAAAAAGCGCATATCCGAGAATTTGTATTTATTCAACTTCCCGAAAGATACCGACATGAGCAAAGTTCTGCGTATGTACAAGAAAAGCCCTTTCGTCGAACATGCGGAACTGAACCATAAAGTACACGCCAGAGGGGAACATGACTAATAAATCCGTATCACTTGGTAAAGCGCTAGTAAAAAAAGGACTGATGCCGAGGGAAATCAGGCTTCCTTACGTGAAATTAAGCGAAGCGGCAATCGACAAGGATGCGCTCGAGCTTGTCCCGGCGGGAGTGGCCTACCGTTTAAAGTTCATGCCTCTGAAGCTGAAAAAGGACAGGATAGTCATAGCCACGGCCGATCCTTTTGATTTAAACATTATGGACGATCTTGGACTCTTTCTGGGCCGTAGGGTCGATACGATTCTTACCGGCGAAAAAGAGGTATTCGACGCTATACGGATATATTACGGGCTCGGAGCTGATACTATAGATAATATCGTGAGAACCGAAAGCGACGGTGTGGTGGAATCACTGCACGTGGAGGAAGCCGAAAACATAGAGGATATGTCCAGGGACGCCTCCATAATTAAGTTCGTCAATCAAATCCTTGGCCAGGCCGTAAAAGACAACGTTACCGATATACATATAGAGCCTTATGAGCGTGAATTGAGAGTCCGTTACAGAATAGACGGGCTGCTCTATAACGTTGCCGTACCTCGCGGGGTAAGGCATTTCGGACCCGCGATAATTTCCAGGATAAAAGTAATGGCAAACCTGGATATTGCCGAAAAAAGACTGCCGCAGGACGGAAGAGTGAAGGTAAGAATGAACGACGAGGATCTTGATCTCAGGGTATCTATCCTGCCTACGCAGTTCGGTGAAAGCGTAGACATAAGAATACTGAGAACCAGTATGTTATATGATCTTGAAAGGCTTGGGTTCGAGACGGGAGATCTTACCGAACTCGAGAAGCTTATAAGAAAGCCTCACGGTATTATATTCGTTACCGGCCCCACAGGCAGCGGCAAGACCACGACCCTTTACTCGTGTCTTACCAAGATAAACAGCGACGAGAAAAAGATCATCACCATAGAAGACCCCATAGAATATCAGTTACGCGGCATAACACAGATACAGGTTAACCCTAAAATAGGACTCGATTTCGCGCGGGGGCTTCGTTCTGTTTTGCGTCACGACCCGGACATAATGATGGTGGGAGAGGCGCGAGACACAGAGACCATAGAGACCACTATACGGGTAGCGCTTACCGGGCATCTTGTTTTCAGCACCATGCATACGAACGACGCCTCCGGAGGGATAGCACGCCTTTTGGATATGGGGATAGAACCTTACCTTATAACAAGTTCTGTCGAGTGCTTTATAGCGCAGAGGCTCGTAAGGCTTATATGCCCGGTGTGCAGGGAAGAAAGGGTTCCCGACACGGAGACACTCAGGGAATTCGGCGAGGTAGAGTGTCCCGGCAGTCTCAGGATTTACGAGGGAAAAGGCTGCGAGCAGTGTAAATTCAGCGGTTACAGAGGAAGGACGGGAATATACGAGTTTTTGCCCGTGACCGAGCGAATAAAAGATCTTATACTCCACAGGGCATCATCCGACATGATAAAAAAAGAAGCCCTTTCCTCGGGTATGCGTACTCTTCGCATGGACGGGTGGTCGAAAGCGCTTAAAGGGCAGACCACTATAAGTGAAGTAATGAGGGTTACCAAAGAAGATTAAACCCGCCCTATGAAAAGAAATATTATCAGGATTATACTTTTTATTTTTCTTACTTTTACGGCGTTGAGTGTTTTTATCTCTTATCGAATGACGTCTGATATGGACATTTCTGATAAGGATCCCGAAGAGGTAAAGGCCCTTTATCTGGCCAAAGCCGGTGTCATGAAGATGCTCGCCGAGCTCGCCATGGATACAAACGGATACGACAGCCTGACGGAGGACTGGAGTCGGGACAGAGATGACCCCGGGAGCCTGACCATAAAAGGCGATAAAATAATTTATGGTGCCTCGGATGAGAAATCCAGGCTATGTCTGAACTGGCCCGGACTCAGAAAAGACCATCTGGAAAGACTGGGTTTTTCCGAATCCCTTGCCGGAAACGTTATCGAGTATCTGCGAAAAAAAGGAAACGGGTCTTTTGATTATATGGAAGAGATTTTTCTGGTTCCCGGCATGACACCGGATGTTCTGTCGGGAATAAAACCCTGCATAACCATTTATAAGGACGACAACCCGGGTGTCAATATCAATACCGCCGGAAGGGTCGTGTTAAAAGCGCTTTGCCGGGATGAATCTATGGTTGATGATATCCTGGCTTTCCGCGACGGTCCGGATGGGCTGTCGGGAACAGAAGACGACGGTGTATTTAAAAACGAATCTCGTATTGCGGAATTCACGGGCGGGAGTATATCGGGTTTTACCGTAAGTTCGGACATATTCAGGATATGGGCCGAATCCGTTGTCTCGGGAAAAGACAGTGCCGGGGCGGACGTTGAGGCCATTGCAAACAGAAGGACGGGAAAATTTTTCCAATGGAAACTATCGGAGTGATATCCAGGACAAAATATTTTTTGAAGTTTCTGGAAGTGCCGTCCACGGACGACGAAGAGATAAAAAAAATGGCCGAGCTTCAGCTCGTAAAAGATATTCCTTTTCCCTCGGACGACCTTCTTTACGGTTTTAAAAAGCTGGGGTCGTGCAGAAAGGGCCATTCCTATATAATGCTGGCCGGCTCAAAAAACGAAGACATCGACTCCTCTTACTATAGAAACAGCCCCATACATACCGAGCTTCTCTATCTTTACTGTGCCGAGAAAAAACTTTTCAGCGAGGACAAGGTTGATTTTTTAGTGCACATAGGTGAGCATGAATCCGAAACCATCGTAGCTGATAAAGGTAAGATAATTTTCTCAAGGGGGTTCCCGAACAGCTCTCGCTTCCTGGAAGATCTGGATAAGACCATGCTCGCTTACAAAAGGGATAAAAAAAATCCCGATCCGTCTCGGATTACGGTGATGTATCATTCCAGCGTCGATATGGAAGGAATAAAACCTCATATAAAAAGGCACTTCGGGATTGCTGTCCGTTTTTATGAGTACCGGGAGGACCTCTTGTCCATGGCCGGTTCCTCGGAGATTCGGCTACTGCCGAAACACGCCCGAGAGAAAAGGAAAAATCTGGACAGGAAGCGGGAGTTTCTTTTTACGGCCCTGTTCTCGGCGGTTATCTTTGTTCTCCTGGCGGGCCTGTTCGGATATAAAGTCATAGAGAGAAAAAGACTGTTGAGTTCCCTGTCGGAAAAATACGCGGGCTTAAACACCGGGACCCGGAGGCTGGAGGAGGTTTCGGATATGATGGATCTCATGGAAAAACGCATACAGGGCAGCAGGATAGTGGCCGGAGCCCTGAATGAATCCCGTAGTCTGCTGCCCGAAACCCTGTTTATATCCGGAGTGGATTATGCGGACGCGATTATTACGTATAGAGGTCATGCCCCGGCGACGGAGGATATTATCCTCTTTTCGGACCTGATACAGAAAAAAGAGGTTTTTTCCTCCGTCAGGATAACGCGCACCGAGAAGAAGACCCTGGACAGTGTCGAAGTAACGGAATTTACGCTGGTATGCGAAATAAGCGACAGGTAGGACATGAAAAAAGTTAAGCTTACAAAAAGAGAAAAAAGCATTCTATGCATAGCGATAGCGCTGGTGACGCTCACCCTGTATTTTAATCTCGTCATGGATCCGCTGATAGCCAAATGCCGTGCGCTTGATAAGGAAATAAATATAAAGCTCGAAAGGCTGGAAAACGATGTAGCCCTGTTGAACAGGAGAACGTCTATCATAAATAAATACAAAAGATACTCCGCATATCAGACTACCGGTTCGGATATCCTGAAAAAAATAGAATCGCAGGCATCTTCTTTGGGCGTTAAAATAACTGACATGGAACCCGGGCCTGTAATAGACAAAGACCATTATCGGGAATATGAGCTGATTCTGAAAGCAGAGGGGGAGCTGTCCGATGTATACCGACTT
>CAZEGO010000103.1:0-5878 GCA_964511955.1 uncultured Planctomycetia bacterium
AAGAGTGCCCGTACCTTGGGCAAAGCCGGATCGCGCTACGCGATTTAATCTTTATCGGCTTCTTTTTTTATTTTATGATCCGTTATCGCAAGCTTAAAAAAAATACAGCTATAGTCGTATTCGACGATAAAAAATCGAAAGTCAACGTGCTGTCGGTTAAAAATCTCGGGCTGCTAAGCAATATAATAGAACGAGCCGAAAGAGACGCCTTTCTGGAGCACCTGTTTTTCGTCAGCGCCAAAAAAACAGTGTTTATAGCCGGCGCGGACATACAAGAACTGGCTTCTCTGAGAGACGATAAACAGGCTCTGGTTTTCTGCGCAAGGGGGCAGGCGATATTTAACAGGATAGACAAATTGTCAGCCGGGACTTACGCGTTAATAAACGGCGCGTGCCTCGGAGGCGGTCTGGAATTGGCGCTTTCCTGCGACTACATAATCGCTTTTTCCGGTAGACGAGTTAAAATCGGTTTCCCCGAGAAAGGTTTGGGTATAAGCCCGGGTTTCGGGGGTCCGCATCGGCTTGAAGCCAGGATAGGCAGAAAGCCGGCGCGGAATATCATAGAAAAAGGGCTTATCCTGGGATGCAGGGAAGCGAAAAAAAAGGGAATAGTCGACAAGCTTTACCCATACGGCAGGCATCCGGATTATCATAAAATCATAGAAGACTTATCCGGAAAAAAGAAGCGCGTTGACGCAGTCGATACGAAAAAAGACAAAAAAGAAAGAGAGCGGCTGAGCCGCCTTATTTTTAAACAGCCGGCAAAGAACGCGCTGTCTTCATACTCGCTTATCTGCGATTACAAAGCTTCCCTGCCGTTGCAGAGGAAAAGCCCGATTAAGCGGTGCGGTATTTGCGGAGCAGGTACCATGGGTCGGGATATCGCTTATCTGATAAGTTCCGCGTCAGAAACGGCGGTTTTTATCGACGACTCCGACAAAAAAGTTCTTAAAGAGGCGACGGACAGTATAAAAAATAACTTCGAAAGCGCCCGCGAAAGAGGATTGTTAAAAAAAAACGAAGTTATTGCCGGTATGAACAGGATAAACAGAGGGGCCATTCCGTTCGGCAAGCTGGATCTCTTACTGGAGGCCATATCCGAAGATTTTGACTCAAAGAAAGCTTTTTTCCGCGCTACGCAGAGACGCCTGCCTCCGGGGTGCGTGGCAGGGACAAACACCTCGTGCATTTCCGTGGAGAGCCTGGCCCGGACAACGGGGATGCCGCAACGGTTTTTGGGGATACATTTTTTCAACCCTGCTTATAAAATGAAGCTCGTAGAAGTTATTCCGACTCGATTTACGGAAAAAAGCGTGCTTCGTGAAGTCCTGGCTTTCCTGAACAGCCTTGACCGAGTGCCTATAGTGGTGAAAGACAGCCCGGGTTTTTTGGTAAACAGGCTTCTTCTCCCTTATCTCAACGAGGCTGTGCTTTTGGCCGAGAACGGCGTCCGGAAAAATGATATAGAAGAAGCCATGGTCGATTTCGGTATGCCGGAAGGTCCGTTTGAATTATTGAGAAATATTGGGTATGATATAGCTTATAGGGCAGGTAGCATTCTGGAAGAACGCATCGGCAGCGGCCGGACGGTTCCGGAGAGTCTGGGCCATGCGCGCGAGAGAGGGAGACTGATTATAGTATCCGCTAAAAAGCGGCCGCGAAAGATGGGTCGTATGGATATAACGCGCAGGCTGATAGGTGTAATGAGGAAACAAGCGCAAGCGTGTCTAAAGGAAGGCGTGGTTAACGACAGCAAGACGGTGGATATCGCATTGATATTAGGAACGGGTTTCCCCAGAAAGAAGAGGATATGGGAAGCGTAAAAGAATCGCCCAGAATAATAGCCGTATACGGCAATTCGGTTTTATACGAGAGGTTGGGTTACGCTTTCAATCTCGCGGCGGCAATATCCGGCGAGACCGGAAAGAAAGTATTGCTCGTCGAACTGGATAAACCCGACGACAGATTGCTCAGGGCAGTTGACGGCGGAAGAGACGACATCGTCCGCACGGCATGCGGGATAGACGTTCTGTGCCCCGGGTTTATGAACGAAGACAGACTCATGAATCTGAAAAGCCGTTATGACTTTATTGTATTCAACGTTTCTTCCGCTATAGAACAGTCAGTATACGATATCCTTATGATGTCGGACGCAACGCATTATTTTATACAATCGACGCGGGAGGACATCGGCAAGGCAACTTTTTTTATAAAAGAAATGCCGGAAAAGGGCCTTAAAAGCCTTGAGCCCAGGCTAAAGATAATAATAAACAGGCTCAATCTGTTCGATAAATTATCAACCGAAGAAATCTCATGGCTTTTGAAGAAAACCATTGACGCGCTTGTGCCGGAAGCAAGGGTAATAGACGCTGTTTTAGACTCCGAGGCGTTTCCTTTGGCGCTTAGATCCAAAGATACCCCTTATGCCAAAGTATTAAGGCGCGTAGCCAGGGCCGAGTCCGGGAAGACTCTGGGATTGGCCCTGGGCAGCGGCGGGGCTTTTGGCCTCTCGCACATAGGAGTTTTAAGGGTGCTGGAAAGAAACGACGTGAACGTGGACGTGGTTTCGGGCTCAAGCATAGGAAGCCTGATAGCGGTGCTTTGGGCGCTGGGATATTCGTCGGAAAAAATCGAACGGATAGCAAGAAAATTAAAGAACAGGCTTCAGATAATGAGGCTGGTGGATTTCACCGTACCCGTTTCCGGAATCCTGGCCGGCAACAGACTTAAGAAATTCCTTTATAAATTCATAGGCAACAAAACTTTCGATGATCTGCTCGTACCGGTAAAGGTGATGGCGTACGATCTTGCTAACAGAGAGAGCGTAGCCATGGAACAGGGTTCTTTGCTGGAGGCGGTATATATGAGTATCTCGGTACCCGGGGTATTTAAACCCAGGCGCGACAGGGGCAGGGTGATGGTCGACGGCGGGATTTCCGATCCTGTACCGGTGGACGTGCTCGTAAAAGAAAACGTAAAAAAAATAATCGCGGTAAACGTCCTGCCGGGCCATGACGATATATTCGAAAGGAACATGCTGATAAAGAAACGTCTCGAGGAAGAGAAGAAAAACCTGGAAGGGAAAGGGTTTTTTATCAGGCCGGTTATGCGCCTGAAAAGTTTTTTAAGGAAAGTGTTTACTCCCAATATTTTTGATGTTATTATTACAAGCATGATGTCTATGGGTTATATGCTTGCCCGCGAGAGCTCAAAAAAGGCGCAGATTTACATTCATGCGGTTTATCCCGACGCGAGTTCCGTGGATTTTCACAAAGTAAGGGAGTTTATTAAGGTGGGGGAGAAAAGGGCAAAGGAAAAGCTCGAAGAGATAAAAGAGCTGGCTATTTAACAAGGACGACGATATGGGAAAAGAAGTCATGCAGGTCCTGCTTATAGAGTATGATCCGAAAAACATAATGAGGATAAAAGAAGCGCTTTCCAAGTCCACGGCTATTTCGTACGAGATATCATTACTGCAGAGAGACGAGAGTGTTTTGAAGAAAATAGAAGAAGAATTCGACGTAATCCTTCTGTCTTATAATCTGCCGGAAGCCAACGGTCTAGAGCTACTGTCCGATCTTCAGTATAAAGACCTGGCCGGGCCCGTCATAATGATGGCGGACAAAGGCGAAGAGGAGTTTTCCACTCAGGCTATGCGCCAGGGGGCGTATGATTACGTAATACGGGAAAAAGGGTTTGAAGACGGCCTGTCACTTGTAATACACAGCGCCTTAAACGCCTATAATGCTAAAAAAGAAAGAGAGCGGCTGCAAAAGGAGATAGCGGCCAAAAATACAGAGCTCGAGGCGGCTAACAGAAAATTAAAACAACTGGATATAATGAAATCCGGTTTCGTGACTAACGTTGCTCATGAGTTCAGGACCCCGTTGACGGTCATTAAAGGGAACGTGGATTTGGTGGTGAAAGGTGGCCTGGGAAACGTTACGGCCGAACAAAGAGAAATGCTGGACGGCGCGGTAAATATAGCCAACCGTCTTTCGAGGCTCGTTAACGATCTTCTGGATATATCCAAGATAGAGTCTGGAAAGATGGAACTGAAGAAAGAAAAAGCGAATATCAATAAAATCATAGAGGAAAACCTGGGAATTTACGAAAAGCTTATACACGAGAAAAAACAAAAAGTCGTAAAGGAGCTGGCTAAAGATATACCGGAGCTTCTCATAGACGCGGATAAGATAACTCAGACTTTCGTGAACCTTTTGAGCAACGCGATTAAATACGGCGCGCAAGGCGGATCCATAGTAATAAAAACCGTTAACCTGGAAAACGAGATAATGGTGGAGGTGTCGGATTCGGGAGAGGGTATAGCTCCGGAAGACATAGACAAGGTGTTCGATAAGTTCACCAGGGTGACCGCCGAAAAAAAAGAAGGTACCGGCCTGGGCCTGCCCATAGCCAAAGACATAGTGCTTCTCCACGACGGCAGGATGTGGGTCAAAAGCGAACTCGGCAAAGGCAGTCAATTTTATTTCACCCTGCCAAAATAAACCGGAGGTTAAAATGAGACGTCTTGCGCTGATTGTCCTGCTCCTGGTAATAGCAGCCACCTTAACGGGTTGCGCCAGAATGGATCGCATAGTGAACGATATCCAGTGGATGTTTTTTGATATGGAACCCTCAAGAGACAACTGATAGAGAGGTCTTTATGTGGTTAGAAGCAATTAAAGAAGATATAGGCTCTGCGATGGGAAAAGACCCGGCCGCTAAAAGCCGGGCCGAGATAGTATTGTGCTATCCCGGCGTGCATGCCATATGGATGCACAGAGCCGCGCATTTTTTATATAATAAAAAACTTTTTGTCCTTGCGAGATTCATATCGCATATTTCGCGTTTTTTGACCGGTATAGAAATACATCCCGGGGCCAAAATAGGAAAGAGAGTTTTTATAGACCACGGTATGGGAGTAGTCATAGGGGAGACTGCCGAAGTCGGAGACGACAGCCTGTTGTACAAAGGGGTGGTGCTCGGAGGGACTACTCTGGAAAAAGGCAGACAGCGTCACCCCAGTGTGGGCAGGAATGTTGTCATAGGGTCAAATGCCTGCGTCCTGGGCCCGATAAAAATAGGTGACGGAGCCAAAATAGGCTCGGGATCCGTAGTGGTAAAAGAAGTGCCCGAAGGAGCGACCGTAGTAGGCATACCGGGCAAGGTGGTAGAGAAAAAGACGCTGAAAAAACTCGCCCTTGATTTTGAACACGGGAACCTGCCGGATCCTATTGCGGACGTTGTCAAAATAATGCTTAAGATGCAGCATGAACTCGAGGAAAGACTTAAGGTATTGGAGAAAGATCACGACATAAAGACCCGGAGCATATTCCACGATTACGAAGAAAGAGCCACCGAAGAATTTTCCGACGATTAATAGACACACCGTTTTGTCATTGCGAAGTAAAGCCTGCCCACTCTGCCTACCGGCAGGCAGGCGGCAAGGCAGGCAATCTCTACATTTTTACGCTAAAAATTTTTTAATCGAATTTCTTCGTGATTGCCGCGTTCCGCTCCATTAGGGAGTGTATTTTGTCGATACCCATCGATTACATAAAAGCCACAAAAATAATTGACAAATACCGGTGTATATGGTACAGTTTCATTTAGCAAGAACCTGTCAGAATATTGGTTTTTTGGCAGGGGTAAACAAGGAGGTAGTAGCAGTGTCGAAAGGAAAAGTAAAATGGTTCGACAATAAAAAAGGCTACGGCTTCATTACTCCCGAGAACGGTAAAGATGTATTTGTTCATCATACCGCCATACAGGGGGAAGGTTATAAAACCTTGGATGAAGGCCAGGAAGTCGAGTTTGATATTGTTCAAGGACCAAAAGGCGAACAGGCAGCTAACGTCGTAAAGAGTCAATAAAT
>CAZEGO010000104.1:0-5851 GCA_964511955.1 uncultured Planctomycetia bacterium
CTTATACCGCTTTGACTCTCCCCTATCAAACTGTCTCCCAACTCTAAGCTTTAATCTGCCCCAGGGACACTTTGAAGCGTGATTCTGGGACAGATTGGTAAGGAGATCTCAATACGGTACAAAATTTATAAAAATTTTATCAAATTTATCAACAAATTCAAGGAATTTCAAGAGTTCTTTTCCCGATGAAAATCATCTGTCCTGGAACCATCACCTAAATGTAAGTCGCTTATAAAAATTTTCATCTAACCTTAGGGAATCTAAAACAAAGGGCTGGTTATTTATTCAAATATAATGTCTGAGTGGGATACGCAAACTCTATGCCCCTGGCTTCGAATTCCTTCTTGATGGCAAAATTGATCTCCTGCTGAATATCCATATATATATTATAATCCCTGCTCATCGCATAATAGACAACTTCAAATACCAGGCTAAAATCTCCGTAGGAAAAAAAGTGCGCACGGTCAAAGGTTGTATCCTTAACGGCCTTGATAACCTTTTCGATTACCCCAGGCATAACCTTTAACTGCTCAAGAGAAGTCTGATATGTAACGCCAAGCTTAAAAACAACCCTTCTTTTTTTCATCCTTTTATAGTTGCGTACCCGGGAACTGGTAAGGTCGGTATTAGAAAGGATCACTTGTTCTCCGCCAAGGCTGCGTATTCGCGTAGTCTTGATTCCAATATGTTCAATTGTGCCCAAATAGTCATCTAATATAATAAAATCTCCGATCTCAAATGGACGATCAAATAATATAGAAAAATAACTAAATAAGTCTCCTAATATTGCCTGAGCTGCTAAAGCTATGGCTACACCTCCAATGCCTAAGCCGGCAATAATAGCTGAGATTTTGAATCCCATGTTATCTAAGAACATAATGATCGCCAAGGCCCATACAATAACCTTGAGCACTGCTAAAATTCCAGTTAGACTGCGATCCGCTTCTAAATTTTTGCCTCTCTTTGTAAAATAAAGATTAAATCCATAATTCATAAGAGATAAGGTTAAACGCGCTGCGAATATCATAAGAATTGCTACCCCTATGACATCGATGATCTTCTTTAAGGAAGGGTGCAAACTTAAGGCATTTACACTAAAATAGAAGGCGCCAAAACAGGCTAAAGGCAGAATCAGTCCCTGGATAATCCTGAGAAGAAAATCATCAATAGTAGTAGTGCTCTTTTCTGCCCATTTTTTTAAGCGCCTGAGAATAAAATACTGAAAAATCTTAATTATGACGAGACTCGCTAAAAACAGACCAACAAATATCAGATAATCAGCAATGCGGTTTCCTAAAAAGACTCTTTCTATAATACCCTGAAACATCTTTTATCCTCCTTTTTTTGAACAAGTGGCATATGTGATATCTTTGAGTTATTTTTTCTCTTTTACCAAAAGAAATAAGGAAGTCACTTGTTTTCCATCAATAGCTAAATCAATTGAATATTCACCGTGTCTTTCAAGCCATCCTTATGAAAAAATTTAAATAGCCTCTATGGTCGACGGTGGTTTTGCGGCGATATTGTATGTAACGCTTACAACACCCGGGACCTCGGCCGTGATCCTGTTCCCGAGTTTAAAAAGTGTCTCGTAAGGAAGTTTCGTGGGGGTTGCTTTTCTCGCGTCTACGCTGTCCCAGCATCTTACTTCTATCTGCAGGCCGAAATCCCTTTTTCCGTCCCGCATGCCTGTGACCCTGTCCTGATGCAAAATGGCCATATACTGGAAAGCGCCTGTGGAAGAAAGTTCTTCCTCCGCGATAACCGTTGCTTTTCTTGTTACTCTTACTTTTTCCTCGGTGATTTCGCCTATGACCCTGGTGGCCAGCGCGGGCCCGGGAAAAGGTATGCGGTTATAAGCGGATTCAGGCAGCCCCAGCCCTGCGGCGAGTTTTCTTACGCCGTCTTTTCGCAATTGGATCAGTGGTTCTATGATTTTATATCCGAATGTTTTTTGAGGATCGATGCCCAACTGCTCAAATACATTATGCTGTCTTTTTATGCCGGCTACTGTCTCATCTATGTCTGTCAGGATAGTGCCCTGTAAAAGGTGTTTTGCGCCGCTCTCTCTTACCAGTTTACCGAATACGTCTTTGTAAAATGTCTGGGTGATCGCTTCTCTTTTCTCTTCGGGATCGGTCAGGCCTTTTAACGCGTTGAAAAAATTATCCTGCGCGTCAACTATCTCTACGTGAACTCCGAGACCTTTGAACAGCGCCTTTATTTTCTCCGGTTCGCCTTCCCTCATTACACCGTTATCTATAAAATATGTTTTAAGCCTGTCCCCCAGCGCCCTGTGTCCCAGCATTGTAACTGCGCAGGAATCTACTCCTCCCGAAAGCGCGTTAATAGCAACGCCGTCACCCACAAGGCCGGCGATCTCTTTTGCCTTTTCGTCGATAAATTTCATGACATTAAAGTTCTCAATCGTTATTTCTTTGACAGGCATATTTTACCATCCTTTTTTTATTTTTTCTGTGCCGTTATAAGCCGTTATTATTAGCATATTATCATGAAGGGAAATTAAAGGCAAACTGTTTTAGAGCGGGTCTCGGGAACGGGAAGAGACATCCTATACCTGCATGCTTTTAGGTATTTGCACACTTTAGGTAATACCTAAAGTGTGCAAATGTGATAGATTGGTTACCGGCGGTCACCAAGTGGTTAGCGAGTGGTCATAAAATGTGATTACCTGAATTTATTGTTTATTCATTCCACTTGATCCGGTCAGATTGCGTCACTTTGTATTATTAAAACTTGCGGCGTCTGTGGTGGTTTTGGCTGTTACGGTGCTTTTTGTGTCTGCGCGGAGGTTTATGATAGGGCTGAGCAAACTGTTCGTGAGCGACGTCGGGGTGTTTTGATATGGGTATGGAAGCTTGCATGAGTTTTTCTATGTTTCGGACATCGCGGCGCTGGTCGGGCATTACAAAGGAAATAGCATGCCCCTTTTGCCCTGCTCTTCCCGTGCGGCCGATACGAAGCACATAATTTTCCGCGTCATCCGGCAGGTCATAATTAATGACCAGTTCGATTCCCGTGACATCTATGCCTCTTGAGGCAATATCAGTAGCAACGAGCACTTTATATTTGCCGGATTTAAAACCTTCGAGCGCTTCGCGGCGTTGGTTCAATGAGCGATCGGAATGTATCTCCGCAGCCCTGCATCGTGCGGATCTAAGGGCTTTTGTAATCTTTCGCGCGCCATGTTTGGTCCTGGAAAATAAAAGGATCGGGCCGTGATATTGCGTAACGATTTTCTTGAGCAGGTATAATTTGGTTTCTTTTTTGACGATAAACGCTTCCTGTGTAACGGATTCTGCGGCTGTGCCTGAGGGGGCGACTTCGATGCTGACAGGGAGCTTCATGTGCCTGGCGGCGATATTCATGATTTCCCCGGGGATAGTCGCTGAAAAAAGCATGGTCTGTCTTTCCTTGGGGATAAAACGCAGAATTTTATCGATCTGCGGCTGAAATCCCATATCAAGCATGCGGTCCGCTTCATCCAGCACCAGCATTACTATATGCTCGGGTACTACATTCCATTGGCCGATGTGATCAATGAGCCTGCCCGGGGTCGCGATAATCACGCGCGGATCCTTGCGTAGCGCCTGTACCTGGCCGTGCATAGGAGCCCCTCCTATCAGACAGGCTGTCCCTATTCCGAACGGACGCACAATCCCCTCGAATGCTTCGCTGATTTGAACGGCTAATTCCCGCGTAGGCGCAAGTACCAGGCCTATACCTTCTGTTTGCGCAAGGCGCTGTACCATTGGTATGGCGAACGAATGCGTCTTGCCGGTTCCCGTTTGAGCAATGCCTATAACATCCTTGCCCTGAATCGCCAGAGGAATCGCCTTTAGTTGAATCGGCGTAGGCACTTTAAATTCTATAGACTCAAGGGTATTGAGGATTTTAGGGGCGATGCCCAGCCCGTAGAAAGTCCGGTCAGGATGATTATCGACTTGGGTAAAATTATCCGGTTTCTTTTTTTTCTGTGTCATGATCAGTGAATACATGATACTACCGGCTTGTCGTATAGTAAAGGTATATTTCCTGTTTTTGAGGCATGCCGAGCTTTGTCTAAAACGCAAACAAAAGCACGAACCTGCGGCAATAAACATGTTTCAGCAGGGAATTGTGCCCGGTGGGCAGTAGAATATTCTGCCCGGCCGCTTGTGCTGGATTTTTCGGGGGCGCTTATAGGTTTGCTTTACGCTTATTGCTCGTACATGGTGGATTTGTCCGCATTCAGGTTTGTTTTAGTCTTTACATCTTCCCTTATAATAATGCCTCATATAGTATTTATTTTGTTAAGAAAATAAACCGCGACCCATTAAAGACCTGTTCGCGTAGATAGCTTTTGGGCTAAAATCGTTTCAATTGTATTTAGTCCCTTTGTTTCTCTCGGATTATCTTTATCCATTGAGTTGACCAGCTCCGGTATGGAATCATCTTGACCGAGACTGCTCAGGGCCTCTCTTTTAAGCATATGAGCCTGGCTCAGGCAAAGTATGGGGAGGCCGCTTTCCAGTGACCATATTTCGTCGTCGATGTGTATAGGGAGATTATCCCTCCTCACTCGGTCTATGAAAAATTTCGCGAAAAGGTCCGCGGAGACCCTGTGGGGGTCGGCTGTCGGCCTTTGAGAAGCGGTAAGGATGTCGATTATCGCCAGATAAGGATAACCGCTGTAGCCAAGAGCATACAGATGGGAGTAAGCCTCGCTCCTTGAGGTATTTGCGAATTTTTCCGAATCGCCTTTTATGGACTGTTCTTCCAGCAGCAGATGCGTCATTTCGTGAGTCCCGTCTTTTTTTCTCCATGCTTTATTGAATTCCGAGACAAAAAATTCCTCGCCTTTATCGAGAATATCCCTACCGAATTCCATGAATAAAAGCGCGCTTGCGGCTCTTTTTAAAAGGCCTTCCTCTCTTGCCCCGTAAAGATATTGCTCTATTTCGGCAAGCGTGAGGTCCGGACCGTATTCGGTCATAGTTTTGTATGCGTCGTGCGCGTAGTTGTCGATCTCGTCGAGGTTGTACCCTATAATATTATTATCGGTGTCGGCCCACGCGTCCGTGGCGCCTAAAAAGTTTATGACGACGTTTTTTACGGCCAGTTCTTTTATGCCCAGATCATCGGGTGTCACGCCCATAATCGACGGACTGTAGCGCTTTCCCCCCGGCAGGGGCGCTTTTTCTCCGAGGATAAAAACAGGCACACCGGGAAGGAATTTCTCGTTTATCTCCAGACCCATGTATCCCATGTCAAAATATAAACCCAGAGAATCGAGGTGGATTTGCAAAATTTTCGCGTTTTTTTCCAAAGCGCCCGGTTTATGCGCGGGTGTTTTTTTCAACCCCGGGCGGTCAAGAACATAGATATCCATTATCTCAGCTATGTCCCGGCTTAATACTTTTACGGGAAGGTCATAGTGTCTTGTGTTGTCAGGGGAAGACATTTTATCATAGTATAAATCTATTGCTTTTTTCAGGCTCTCTTTTACCTCGAATAGACGGTTTTTGGGCCACCAGAGCCATTTTTCATTTTGGGCGGATTTGCGGAGTCTGCCGCCCGACGCTTTGTCAACGAGTTCAGCTATGGATTTACACGTTTCCGGATTTCGTATTCTTATCGAGAAAGGAAAACCGGGCATGGATGTTAGGCCTATTTTTTTTACGCCCTGGCAGGATATTTCATATATGGCGTCATCTACGCGAGCGTTCACGATAGTTATGTCCAGCTCTTTTGACTCGGTCTGTTCTTTTATTTCCACATCGTGATCTGATGCGCGAGTTGTATAATACGGCAGGGTTTCTTCGTGTTGTCCGTGGACGCGATAAGTAAG
>CAZEGO010000105.1:0-4798 GCA_964511955.1 uncultured Planctomycetia bacterium
GGAATCATCTTTTATAAATGGCTCCGGGAATCCTCCGTTTTTAAACAACCTTTCAAGATCTTGATTTTTGCCCTTGAACGGCTTACTGATTTCTTGTTCTGACAAATCAATACGTCCTAACTCTGCCAAAGATAACTGATGCATACGATACGGAAAATATCTCCCCATCAAGCTGTCGTCGCCCTTTTTATAGACATCCAATCTGGAACTACCCGTAACAATAATATGCACCTTTTCTTTATATGTATCGTTGAACCCTTTTAGAAAAGTCTTCCACTTGCCGTATTTGTGGATCTCGTCAAAAACAATAATCGGAATATCTTTGGTAAGCCTATCTAACCCGGAAAAACCGGCTACGCTTTTAACTCCCTCCAGAATGACCTTTCTGTGATCCAAATTGTCCCAATTTAAATAAGAAAATTGTCCGGTAAGTTCCTTTGCCATAAGACCAACTGTGGTCTTCCCGGCCTGCCTTGGGCCAACAAGAAAGATCATCTGTTGATTGTGTTTAAAATGTTCTCTGATTAAAGAAGCATAAACTCGATTCATTTTACTCTCCTTAACATCTCACATACCACTATCATCTATGACTAGTTTACTATATATCTAAAATTAGTCAAGACTATTTTTAGATATATCTAATTTTGGTCAAACTGTTGATATTATTTTACCCGTCCCCGGGCAGACGTCTGACTGCACATCGATTCGCTATGAATTCCGCTTTTTAAATCAATGATAACGAAACATTTGATGATGGTATTGTAGAAAACAAGATCAATATAGAGATGGTCTTTATCAAGAGTAATCCGTTTCTGCCTTGTCACAAAGGTAAATCCTTTTCCCGGTTCAAGCAGAAATTTCGATAGGTTATCAATGAGCGCCTGTTCCAATTTGCTCTCATAAAGTTTTGAATGGGGAAATAGGCCGTTGAATTCCACTATATACGGGTCTTTAATCATATCCCCGTGAGTCTGTAGTTCCTGGCCTTTGCAGGCTAACTTCATAAGACCCTTTTTGTCCTTACTTAAAGTCAGCCACTCAAAAAGAAGGGAATTTTTTTGCCTCTCACGCTCTCTGGCAGACCGGTTACTCTTGACGGATTCAATCTCATAGAATGATCGTTCTTCCGGTTTATCTATGCGCATCAATATATGATAATGAGTCCGGCTCAATTGGTGACGCAGTGCGTCACGTTTTGGATATGTCAGATAAAATGACCTTATATTATGTAGGTTTGAGGCATTAAAGCCCTTACCCTATTTACATTTAGATTTATAAATCTCCTTGGCTATTATTTTATGGCCTTTTTCTGTGAAATGTTTTGAATCGTAAAAAACTTCTCCGGCCTGCTCTTCTTTATACAGGGAGAAAGATTCGAATAAATCTATATAAGGGCCGGGCGGCTTATATGAAAGCGATCTTCTTCCCTGTTCAAGTTCGGATCTCAGGCATGGTTTAATAAAAATCACTTCTATGTTTTTTCTATCGGCCTCTTCGGCAATTAATTCAAGATTTCGGTTATAGTCCGAGGGGTTTACTCTCCTTACCCATCTTATAGAATCGATATCGCAGGTATGTTTCATAAGGAACTGTGCTGTTTTCGAATATTTACCCAAAAACCTGACGAAAGAAAGGCCCATAAGTCTGAAAAATGAAAGCTCTTTATCCTGATAACGCGCTTTTGTGCGGTCGTTTACCCCGTAGCATACTATAATTAAATCCGGATCATACTTCTTCATTATAATCCTCGAATACCGCAGACCCTGAAAAGAAGTATATCCCGGCACCCCGGCGTTTATGACCTCGTAATCCATGTTTTTACGATTAAGTAATTTTTCCAGATACGAGCAATAGGTTTTTTCCGGAGGCAACTGATGGCCGGCCGCGCAGGAATCGCCCAGGACAAATAAGCGATACCTTCTCTGTTTTTCCTCCGGGAATTCCTTATCGCGGAATCCCATCGAATTTATATACTTATCGCAATTAGGACGGTACTTCCAAAAAAGATATAAATCAAACTGATATATCCCTTCTCTTTTAACGCTATCTCTATTGATAAAAGGGATATCTTCCTTGAAAAAAGGCGGGTTAAAAGAAAAACGCGAGAGGCTCAAGCAAAGCTCTAAAAAGACAGCCAGGGTTACAAAAGAAAAGATTACGAATAAAGTCCGTTTCTTAATATTATTCGTTTTGTTTTTCGAAGTTATTTTTTTATCCGGATTCATCCTGATAAAAAAATAACTGCCTTATAAAAAGGCAGCTATTTTTTTGAAAATCACCAGTCTTTATATAAGGTTGTTCTCTTTCAATTCTTTCTCCAGGGCTAATACAGCCTCTTTTAGCTCCGGATAAAGCTTTACGTTTATGGATATCCCTTTTGAGGTACGGACCATTTCTTCCGCGCCTTTCGGGAGCGACCATGTCCTTACGTCTATCAGGTCGTTACCCTCGTAATGAGTGACACCCACTCTTATTTCCTGAAACTTGTTCTTCTGAAAACTTTTTACCGTTTTTTCCATCCTTCCTCCTTTTTGTTCAGATTTTCAAATATCCGGATAATTTTTCGACCATCTTATCGCAGTAATACTTGAGAAACCTGTTTTCGTCGGATTTATGTATGTCTATCAGCTTTACGCCGTTAAAATATTTCTTTTTACCTCTTTCCGGATCTTTGCGTTCCGTGACCCATCTTATTTCGCCGACTATCGTCACCGGAGGGTTGTCGTCGAACAGCTCCACCTCGAGGCTTACGTGGTCTCCTTTTTTAAACTTATCGTCCGAGGTAAAACAGACGCCTTCGGCAGAGACGTTTTTCGTTTTACCCATCCTATAAGCTTCTTCCGAGCTTATGGATTTGTACCTGGCATCCACTATCAGTCGGAACCTGGGATATTTTCTGCGTTCGAGCATTTCGGCCTTTCTAGAGGACTTCCATTATAAGCTTGGTGGCCTCCATCGGTGTAGCGTTTAAAAATTTACTCTTGTGCTCCAGGATGTAAAGTTTACGCAGGCAGTCGTCGACACCCTTTATCACTTCCTGGTCGGACCTGTTATACGACAAAGCGTTCACGAAACTGACCAGGGCTTCCTTGAATTTTTCCTGCTTAAAAAGAATGAGGCCTATCTTGTAGTGAGCGTCCCTGTTTATGAATGGCCTGTCACTGTTCATTCCGAGGACATTTTCGTAGAATACCCGCGCCTTTCTGTAGTCCTCTTTCGAATTATAATAATCGGCTATTTTAAAAAAAGCAAGAGTTATATCGTAAGGGTCTATGTATCTCTTCTCCTCAAGAGTAAGATTTTTCACGAAATCCGTAAACTCCGCTATCGTAGCCTCGTTCGTCAGCCTTTCATCGGAAGCCTTCAGATGGAAAGTGTTGTTTATATGCTCTTCTATGACCCTGTCTATCCTTTCGAGTAGGTCCTGAAGATAATATTTAGGGTTTTTCGAGACCGCGCTTTTGTAGTTCTTAATGGCCTCCCTGTAAAAATATGCGGCCTGCTCGTAGTTCTTCCAGTTAAACTCGGTCCTCGCCCTATTATGATAATCTACGGCCAGGTCTATAAAAGGCTTGACCCTTTCTCTTTCCTTGTTCCATTCTTCCAGATTCTGGAGTTTTTCCTCTATATTATCCATATATGATAGGTTTAATATAGCATAAATGTAATAATATGTTAAGATTTTTTTGTTCCATCCTCTCTTGTCATTCTCGCGAAAGCCGGCCTATGGCTTTGACTTTATTTTTACGTTATGTTATATTTAGTCTATATGTTTACAGGTATAATTAATCTTTTTTATCCTCCCGTATGTCATGTATGCGATAAAAAAATGGCTGAAGAAGGAAAAGCCCTGTGTGGGGATTGTATTAAAAGAATCAGAGTAAGAAAGCCTCCTTTTTGCCTTAAATGCGGTAAGAGCTTCGGCAACGGAATCGAAGATAAAATCACCTGTCTTGACTGCAGGACCGGCAAGCTATATTACGATAAGGCGTTTTCGGCGCTTTACTACGAGGAGAACCTGAAAAAAGTGATCTTGATCCTTAAATACGGCAAGATAACATCTCTGGCCGGAGAACTATCGGATATCATGTCAAGATGCGTGGGGGAAAAATTTCCGGCGATGGATACCGACCTCGTATTATCTATACCGATGCACCCCTTGAGACTCCTGAAAAGAGAGATAAACGCCTCTCACATTCTCGCGCGGGAGGTCGCTAAAAAACTGTGTATTCCCTACTCTGACAGGGTGCTCAAAAAAACAAGTAACACCGGCGAACAAAGTAAACTCAAACGAAACGAACGGCTGAAAAATCTCAAAGGGAGTTTCGCCGTGCGAAAAGAAAAAGTCGGAGACATCGCGGGCAAAAACTTACTTATCGTCGACGATTTATTCACCACCGGGGCTACGGTAAACGAATGCTCTAGGGTGTTGAAAAAAGCCGGCTCGGGGAAAATAAAGGTGCTTACGCTCGCCAGGGCAGATATACTGAATTAAAATGAAAATACTGAGGAAATACCTGCTTAACGAAACTTTCTCCATGTTCTTTTTATCGTTATTGATATTTACTTTCGCGATGGTGGCCGGAAATCTGGTCAAACTCGCGGATCTCGTGATAAATAAAGGCGTGGACATATTTTTGGTGGGTAAGCTTTTTCTTTTGATCATACCGTTTCTCCTGAGCTATACCATACCCATGTCGGCCCTGAGCGCTACTTTGATAGTGTTCGGCCGGCTGTCTTCCGACAACGAAATAACTGCGATACGTTCACACGGCATAAACCTGTACAAACTCGCCGC
>CAZEGO010000105.1:4808-5807 GCA_964511955.1 uncultured Planctomycetia bacterium
AATAATAGCCGGGATAACACTGAGTCTGTTTTCGGTGATACTTAACGACCGCATCCTGCCCGAGGCTCATTATGCCTCAAGAAAAATAATTAAAAACATCGGTGTGAAAAACCCCGCGGCGTATCTCGAAAGCGGCACGTTCATAAAGAGTTTCAAAAATTACATAGTTTTCATAAGCGAAATAGACGAGAACAGCCTGGAAGGCATAAGGATATACCAGCTAAGGGAAGATAAACCGACCCGTACCATAATAGCGCAGAAAGGCGAGTTCATAACCCTCGACAAGCAAAACGCGGTCAAGCTGAAGCTCATAAACGGCATAAGCGACGAGCCGAACCCCAAGAATCCCATGCGGTTTTATAAGCTCAATTTTAAGACTTACTATCTGACACTGAACCTGGACGAGGCCATGGCCTCGAGCGGGCATATAGAGAAAAAACCCAAGGAAATGAACTTCGACGAAATCAGGGAAGAAATAAAAAAACTCGGTATACATCATATAGACGCGCCGGCACTGATAGCAGAATTCCATAGAAAAATATCCATATCTTTCGCCGGTTTAGTGTTTATAATCATGGGCCTGGCCCTGGGCATATTCACAAGGAGAGGCGAAAAAACCATACAGTTCGCCATAGCCCTGTGCGTCATTGTGCTATACTATTTACTGATGGCCGGAGGAATGGCCATAGCCCTCAACAATGTACGGCCTATATGGCTGTGGATGTACATGCCCAACATCATTCTCAGCATAATAGGCATAATACTTTTCAGAAAAACCGTAAACAGCTGAGACTATTCATTTCTATGCAAATATTGGACAAATACACAATTAAGAATTTCCTGGCCCCTTTTATATACTGCATACTCCTCTTTACGGTGCTTTACGTAATAATAGACGTATTCGGCCATTTAGACGAAATACTGAAAAATAATACTCCCCTCCCGATGTTATACCAATATTATGCCTCTAAGATACCTTTCATATTTATGCACACGGCA
>CAZEGO010000106.1:0-5762 GCA_964511955.1 uncultured Planctomycetia bacterium
CTTCTTTAACCTTAACCCCTTAAAGAGGGGTATAGGATGTCTCTTCCCATTCCCGGAACCTAAAATTATATTGCTTGACAGTATATGGTGTTCATTGTATAATATGTCTAATTGTAGTAGTAAATAAATAAGTAGAAGTCTTTAGCCGTACGGCGTAGAAGAATTCGTCTTACGGTTTTTTTGTTTTCTGCCGTTATTTACTATTAATCTTAAGGAAAGGAGGTAGTAGATAATGGCAAAAGGAACAGTAAAATGGTTTAACGACCAGAAAGGATTCGGCTTTATTACTCCCGAGTCAGGTTCTGATGTATTCGTACATCATACCGCTATTTCTGGCGACGGTTTTAAAACGTTAGCCGAAGGCCAGCAGGTAGAATTCGAGATAACCGAAGGACCGAAAGGCAATCAGGCGCAAAACGTGGTAAAGCTATAACCTGAAAAAAACAGACAAAAAGGCCCGTCTTTAATATGGCGGGCCTTTTTTTATGTAGTGCTTAAAAATTCAGATCTTTTCATTTATGATGAAAAAAGGTAAAATAAAAGCATGGATATGTCGGTTGTAATACCTACTTTTGATAGGCCGATAGAACTCGAGATATGCGTAAAGTCCATCCTTAATCAGAACTTTTCAGACAAAAGTTATGAAATAGTAATAGTTGATGATGGTAGCTCGGAACAAAAAAAAGCAAATCTAGAACGAATAATCAATCATTCTTCGATCAAATATTTCCGTCAGGAAAACAAGGGTCCATCAGCGGCTAGAAATAAGGGAATAAAGGCTTCAAGCGGGAAAATTATAACGTTTATAGATGATGATTGTGTAGCCGGCTCAAACTGGTTGGTTAATATATGCAAAAAATTCGGAGATGACATTTCTGCCCAAGTATTGCAGGGGCCCGTTGGGTACACTGAACCGTGGAATATCTTAAAAAAAACACACATGGAGTTATCCGGTTTTATAGATGAAACAAGGATAATAGATTCCGAAGATTTCGGCGGCAGGTATGCTCTTTATTTCGGATCGGGTAACGTCGCGATTCGCCGGTCTTTTATTTTTGGATAACAATCTTTTTTTTGATGAGAATCTGATTACCAGGGAAGACGAGGATATGTTCCGCAGAATAGATGCTTTGGGGCAACGTATAATTTATATCGAAAATCCGGTAGTTCATATCCGGAAGTTTAGTGTCTGCTCGGAACTTAGAAGATATTATCACTATGGCCGAGGAGAATATTATCTTCAGAAAAAATGGGGTACAGGCAGCAGACTGAATTATAATATAAAATCCCGGATTATGGAAAAGAGGGGATACATGACAGCGTTTCCCCTGATAACCATAGGAAAATTACGCTCTATGGTATCCAGAATAGGCTACCTTAGTGCGAAAAATTCTTTAGGATAATTTATTAATGATAAATAAATTAAGTATTATCGTACTTTCTTATAATAAAGCCCGGATGGTAAGCTCTCTTTTGTCTTCCATCGTTCGTCAAGACGTTAATGCGGACGATTACGAGGTGGTAATATCCGATGACGGAAGCAATGACGCTACCGGCGAGACAGTGCATTCTTTTCAAAAGACACATAAGAACATAAGATTTATCACGAATCCTCGCGCAGGTGTGGGCCATTCCAGGAATAAAGGATTAGAGGCAGCGTCTTGTAATCTCATACTTTTTCTTGCCGATGATTATGTTATCCCGAATGATTTAATAAATAATATTCTGTTATTTTTTAATAAGTATAATTGTGATATTTTAAAGCTCGGCTTAGAGATGTTATACGGTAGTGGATTTTTACAGGACACGCACAGTTTGTTTGGTTCGTATACGGCGGATTATATGATAAAGCTTTCACGCGCGAAAGAGATCGATAGATTTAACGGTAAAAAAGTTTTTAACATTAATAATTTCGTGGATTCTACAAGATGCGTTTTTAAAAGAGAGGTTTTTAATAAGGCTGGCGGCTATGTTTCATGCGAAAGAGGGGAAGACGCGGAGTTCGCTCACCGCATAAGAGACATGGGCTTTAAAATTTACTATTACCCCGCTCTCGGCATAACGCATAATCACCCGTATTACTGGAAAACTTTTCTCAGGCATAATTTTGAGAAAGGAAAATTTATTCTCGCGTTCAACAACAAAAACAAAAGCCGCGATATAAGCTTAACCAGGAAATTAAATCATTATCTATGGAAAACGAGAGATTGGTTCAGATTTATAAAAAAAACACCGTATTGTTCAAAGAATAACATCTTGGCTATAGCTTATGTATTTTTTTTTCTTTTTATCAGCATAGCTATTAATTTAGGAGTTATTTTTTATGAAAAAAGAGCCAGAATATAAATTTTTCGCCGATTTTCAAGTAAGAGACAGTTGACCGATAAAACTGCGAGCGGTAACTTTCGGTAAGACGTCTTGCATTCTATTTTGTTTCTGCGCATAGTCTCTAAAAATAACACTTTTGATAAAGGTTCGCTGGTAGTATAATAACAATAAGAGGTACTTATGTTCGATTTATCTAAAAAAAGATACAGGTTGAGGATTATAATTCCCGCTTTTCCGGCATTCAATGTTTATTCCTACATTGCCAGAAGGACAACGGCTCTGGGGCCGGTCTGCGTGGCAAGTGCCGTAAATAAGATGGAGAAGTGGGACGTGGAAGTTATCGACGAAAACAATCTGCGCGGCTATGGTCCCGTGGATGATTCAAGCGGAGCCGACCATGAATTTTTACAGAATATCAGGCCCGCAGATGTCGTTGGTTTTTACGGCGGGCTGACCAGTACGATACCGCGCCTCTATAAGCTAGCTCGTTTTTATAAAAGCAAAGGTATTACGACAATTGCGGGGGGGCAGCATTTTGTAGGCGATAATATTCAGGAAGCGCTAAGTTCGGGCATAGATTATGTGGTTATAGGCGAGGGAGAGGATACTATAAGGGAACTCTTACGGGCCTTTCAGGGGGAGTTAAACATATCGGGGGTAAAAGGTATCGCTTATCTCGAAAACGGAAAGCTAACCCAAACATCCGATAGAGAGCCTATAACAGATTTTGACAGATTATCGCTGCCGGATTTCTCTTTACTGCGCTATGCCAGGATAAAGCTTTATCCGGTGGAAAGGATAAGAGGTTGCGGGATGGACTGCGAGTTTTGCACGGTTAAAGGCAAGCCCAGATACGCCTCACCCGAGCGCCTGCTTGAACGTATAAGCTTTCTCCTGGAAACAAAAGATGCCAGGCATTTTTTTGTGGTAGATGATTTATTCGGCCAGCAAAGGGATGAGACCATAAGGTTTTGCAAGATGTTAAAAGATTACCAAAAAAAAATAAACAGGCGACTGGATTTGACCGTCCAGATAAGACTGGATAAAGCCAGGGACACTGAGCTTCTTACCGCCATGAGAAGAGCGGGAATAAACACAGTCTGTATCGGTTTCGAATCCCCTATACATGAGGAACTGGAAGCCATGAATAAACATTTAAAACCCGATGATATGGTGACTCTTGCCAGGATATTCCATAGATTCGGGTTTCTGGTTCACGGGATGTTTATATTTGGTTACCCCATGAAAGAAGGGGTGGAATTCAGGATGGGAGCGCGAGAACGCGTAAAGCGGTTTAAGCATTTTATACGGAAAGCCCGGCTCGACACTATACAGGTTTTATTGCCCGGGCCTTTGCCGGGAACAGAGTTAAGAAAAAGGCTGGAAAGCCGGGGAAGAATATATCCGGTTAGGGATGTCGGCTGGGAGTATTATGACGGAAACTTCCCTCTTTTTGAACCGGATGAACCGTTGACCGCCGAGGAAATGCACGCGTCTGCCAGGGGAATAATGAGTAAATTTTATCAGTTTAAACACATGTTCATGTTAGGTATGAGTATATTTTCCTTTCCGGCTCTGGTTTTCTTTCTTCATGACATTAAAGCGGGATGGAAAAAATGGTACAGGCCGTGGCGCAACGCACTCGTCCGTTTCGGCGGTTGGATTACCATCAGGGGATGGACAAAAGAATTCAAAAAGGACAAATTTTCGGATAAACTGGCCAAAGCAAAAAAAGACATGAAAATCACGGACGCGCAAGAAGTATACTCCGGGAGTTCAAAATAACTTTTCCGTTGATAACTCATCATTTATTCTATCTCTTACCTCAGGTTAAAAGCTAAAAATAACACGACTTTCAGATTTTGCGTTAAAATTTTTCCGGAGATTTTTCTATCTGTTTGAATTCCGAAGTAACTTTAAATGGATTTGCGCGAAACATAATTTTTCACAAAAAATTTACTGATGCCGGTTTTAAGATCTGATAAAATATTATAAGAAAATAAGGAGATTTTATGCATAGATATTTATCAATACGCAAGATAGTTTTTGTGAGCCTGCTATTTTTTATAACGGGCTGCGCGACTACCTCGGGTTCGCTCAGCATAGGAGAACAGGTTTCAATAGGTATGACTAAATCAGAAGTTATTGATTCTCTGGGCACACCTTATAAAACGAGCTCTCGTGTAGACATTAAAACAGGTAAAAAAATAGAGATTCTGACCTATAAGGAGCATGTTAAGCCGAATTGGATTACTGCCTTGCAATTAGAGAATGATGTCGTTTTGCGTGATGGTCGCGTTGTCAGTTACGATTCGTATTCAATGGATTATTGAGGATACCCGGATTTACATACTGATATGTAAGGAAGGATTACCACGGCCTTAAAAAAACTTCCCGTAGATATTCCGCAAGACCTTCAAAAACCGTTCTTAAATTGCTCGGGGACGTGTACCAAGGGGACACACCTTAAAAGGATAATAGTATAAAATGCAAGATTTGGTGCGGAAGGGGGGAAGAAACCCAGCCAAACTCCCAATTTACGCACGAATTCCTCATAAGCAGCATTTGTCGTCAATAAACCTACCTAAAATCAAATCAAATTACATTAAGTTGCATAAGCAAAAAGTGGCATTTTTGGGCTGATTTTGTGCCAATTTTGTGCCAATTAGCAAAGGAGCATATTATGCGATTAAGAATGTTCAATGCCCTATTGCCATATTTCGGGGGAAAACGAAAACTCTGCCCTATTATATTTAAGCATATTACCAAATACTTGCCGAGAGATAAATGGCAGGAGGCAGTTTTTGTGGATGCTTTTCTTGGGAGCGGTGCTGTGAGTTTATATGCAAAAGCACAAGGGTTCAGGATTATTGCCAATGATATTGCGGAACGCAGTTTCATCGCAGGAAAGACTTTAATAGAAAACAATACAACGCAGATTTCAGATGTTGATGTTCATCGCTTATTTGTCCCTAATCCAAATAATGACCATCTTATTGAGCGAGAGTATGTCCCAGATGTTTTCTTAAAAGGACACGCCATGTTTTTAGATGGTTTCTTAGCCAATGCAAAAAGATATATCGATAAATACCTAATATTAAAATATATATTTCACATCAGGCCCTACTCAAAGTTCTCATCACCCAATGCTTTTAATAGACCTATGGCAGAGGGAAGGTTCGATGAAATAAAGAGCACTTATATTGGACACGTAGCGGATTTATTTAAAACCCCATTAGAAATTCTTCTGATAGAGAAGGACAGGGTAAATAAAGGCATATTCTCTAATGGGAAGCAAAACGAAGTCTATAAGGATGATGTATTCAGCTTTATTAAAAGAACAAGAGGGGATGTTCTATATTTAGACCCGCCTTACGCAGGCACGCTTTCTTATGAAGGCGAATACGGCGTATTAGATAGGATACTGAAAGATA